>DAOVBT010000004.1 GCA_030670375.1 Candidatus Aminicenantota bacterium
TTGCTTCCCAAATCTATCCTGATCTCGTGTCCATCGAATATCTTGAGCCCTATCTTGTGCTGGAAGGTCTCAGGATAATCCATGACAGGAATAAGGTGTTATGAAGCGTAGTGAAGTGGAAACAAGCCGGTATTTCCAGACTGTTACCCGGATTTTTCTCGAACATCGTGGAGCCCCGTTTTTCCTTTCATCCAAAGAAGTAGACAATATAAAGGTATGGAAAGACATGGACATCCCACTTCAAATTGTACGGGAAGGGATCAAGGATTGTTTTGAGGCCCAAAGGAGAAGGCCCGGTCGCAAAAGCAAAATATCGTCCTTGGCTTTCTGTCACCCGTTTGTGTTGCGTGGTTATGAAGCCTACAAAGAAAGAAAAATCGGCGGCAAAAGAAAATCTTTCCGAAAGGAAGATAAGCAGAGACAATTGAAAAAGGCGGTCGAAGGATTTTTGGCAATCTGCCCTGATAGTCTCCTAGACATACGACAGGTTTTCTCTCGAGTCCTGAATCTGATCTCTCAAGGTACGGATGAGGAGCTTTTTGAGGATCTGGAGAATGAGGTGGAGGCCCTCGTATCAGGGATGGCTTCTGGAGCAGAACGAGAGTTCGTCCGAAAAGAGGTGATGGCTGAATTCGGGAACAGGAATGGGCAGGAACGGGAAAGAATCCAGGATTTGAAACTGATCAAACACATCCGCAAAAAATACGCAATTCCCCACATTTCCCTTTACTATTACTAATCTTGAACTTATCGATGGAAATATAGAGAATGCATCGGAGGATCGGCTTGCCCGGAGGGTAAAAGCTGCCGATTGTTTTTTAGGATCATATTGAAAATTCAGTTTTCATGAATATGAATGAAGAAAGCGGCAGATTTTATGAATAATTCAGGGAGAGAGATTCTGGACTTGCTTGCTAAGAACAAAGGCGGCATGAGTCTGTCAAGATTGGCCCGAGATCTTCGCATTTCTCCAGAGGAAAAAATCTTGCTCCGCAAGAACGTGAGAAAATTGGAAAGCCAAGGACTGATCGTGAAATGGGGGAAGAAATATTTTGTCCGTCCGAGGTCGAATATTGTTCAGGGACGATTCACTTCCTATCCAAGAGGTTTCGGATTCGTTATACCGGAAGGGGAATACATAGAGGATATCTTTGTGCCGGCACATTCTGCCGGCGGGGCTTTCCATGGAGATTTTGTCGAAGTCCAATACAGAGAAAGGGGAAAAAAAGGTAAACCCGAAGGTAGGGTTGTCAAGATCCTCCAAAAAGGAAAACAGAGCCTTCTCGGGCTATGTCGCGTGCAATACGGTCAAGTTTTTTTCCTGGCTTTTGCGGCTGCATCTCCTCAGGAGATACCGATCAATTGTGCGGGGCACCCTGTCCCGAAATCTGGGGATGTGGTAAGAGTCCATAGAGACACTTTGGTTTTGGAAGAGGTCCTCGGCAGCCCGGATGATCCGGGAGTGGATACAAGGGTTGTCATCGAAAGATATAACCTGGAGGATGTTTTTTCCGAAGAGGCACGCGAGGAGGCAAAAAAGATCCCCAACACCTTGACCTCTCAGCAGAAAATGGGGAGAGTGGATCACACCGGTTGGCAAACGATCACGATTGACGGAGATAATGCAAAGGATTTTGATGATGCTGTCAGCATAAAATTGTTATCTAATCGCAACTATCTCCTCGGTGTACACATTGCCGATGTTGCTGAATATGTTGAACCGGAAACAGCCTTGGACAAAGATGCCAAAAATAGAGGAACCAGCGTCTATTTTCCCGACCTGACTCTTCCAATGTTGCCTGAAAAACTTTCCAATGGGATCTGCAGTTTAAGACCGAGAGAAGAAAAACTCACAATCTCTGTCGTTATGGAGATCGATGGCAGAGGACAAGTCCTGAATGTTGATATCCATCCCTCATGGATTCGGACGGTCGAGAGGATGACCTACAATTCTGTGCTGAAGATAGTTGAAGATGAAAATGCGGAACGGAAAAAATTTGCTCCTCTCGTTCAGGATTTTTTGCACATGAGGGATCTCTCACAGATTTTAAGGGAAAAAAGAACAAACGAGGGAGGTCTGGATTTTGACCTGACCGAACCGGAGCTCGTGTACAAACAAGGCAGCCTTCAATCCGTGATACCCGTTGAGGCCAACCAGGCCAATCATATCATCGAGGAATTCATGGTCCTGGCAAATGAAGCCGTGGCCCGGTTTTTATCCTCCCAATCTGTTCCGTTGATATACCGCGTTCATCCTTTGCCATTGCCGGTGGATTTGGATGGTCTCCGGGAGTTATTGTCGCATTTCAACATAGAACTCCCGAAATCGAAAAGAATAGGTTCGAAAGATCTGCAATCTGCATTGGAGCAAGTCAAGGGAAAAGCGGAAGAAAAGTTTGTCACGCTCAGAGTGTTAAGAAGCCTCAGGCTTGCTGTATACTCTGATGAGAATTATGGTCATTACAGTTTGGCCAAGGAAGAATACACCCACTTCACATCGCCGATTCGGAGATATCCGGATCTTATCGTGCACCGCATCTTGAAACTTATTCTTGAAAAACGCAAAATCGGGGGAGAGGAATTAGCTCCGATTGCCCGTCATTGTTCCGAGCGAGAAAGGGCCGCAGAGGGAGCCGAGAGAGATTTGGTTGAGTGGAGAATATACCGATTTTTGAAGAAAAAACTCGGGGATGAATTCGAGGGAATTATCGTTGACTTCACAAAGGCAGGTTTGATCGTGGCGTTGGATGATTATTTTGTCGACGGACTTATTCCTTACAGCGACCTGGGAGGAGATTATTTTTATAAAAAAACAGAAAATGTACTCGTCGGAAAAAAGACAGGGAAATCGTTCGAATTGGGAAGCCGGATAAGAATCGTTCTAGTTTCCGTGGATCCGATACTCAGGAGAATGAACCTGATGGTTTCTTCTCGAACAGAAAAATCGGGAGTAGATTAATGACGAAAACATCATGTTTTGATGCCGCGGTTGAATTTTGCGATCGTGTGAAGGAGGATCCGCTTTCGGTTTTGCTGTGCGTGGAGCAAATGACGACCTCTGCCTCCCTTCGTTTAATCGAGGACCAAATAATGGCCGGAAAAATAATCACATTTGTTCAAGTGCATTCAGCACAACCCCTTTCTTTAAAGTGGAAACAACCCTTCACGATAAAAAGTCCTGACGGCAGGGAAATCTGGGGAAAGGGGACCGTTCTCGATCCATTCGCCGGAAAATTCATCCGTCGGCAGAAAAAGCGGCGAATACAGTACTTGCAGGATCTCCTCGGGAACGAAAAACAGATGCTTCTAGCCATCGTTCAGTTCAAGGGAATCCATGGAGTTCAGGAGAGAGAAATCATCAGCTTTGGCCATCATACCAGGGATTTTCTTTTAGAACTGATCCAGGAACTGGAAACAGAAGGTCGGATCAGGGTTCTCGAGTTTTCCCCCTTGTTTATCATCTCCCAGACAGGCATCGCGTTTCTCTGTGAAAAGATCCTGAGCTTTTTGGGACAATTTCATGAAAAACATCCTGGGGATGTGGGGATACAAAAGGAAAAGCTCCAGAAACGGTATGATGTGCATTCTCGCATTTTGACCCTTGCCTTGAAACATCTCACCCAGGACGGCCAAATCAAAGATTTGGATGACCAGGTGGCGCTTTCTTCCTTTGAAATGGCCTTGTTACCCGAAGAGGAAAAAATCCTCGATCGAATGGAAGAAATGTATCTCAATGACAAATTCCAGTCCGTTTCCTTGGATGAGTTGCAGCGGTCCTTTCGTCTCTCGTCCAAACGATTGCATAAAATGCTCACTCTTCTCACCGAGAGGAAAAAGATCGTTCTTGGAAGGGATGGGTTTATCCTTCATTCCCGTTGGCTTGATGAAGTCATCCAAAAAGTCCGGAATTCCGGGAAGAGAGAACTGACGGTTACAGAATTCAAAGAGATGACCGGATTGACAAGAAAATATGCCATCCCCCTCCTGGAGCTTCTTGATCAGATGGGAATTACTCGCCGACGAGGATCCACCCGCAAAATCCTTTAAACTGAATTATTTTATCGGAGGAGGAAGCCATAGGCAAGAGGATCTTCCGGATCGATAAGCAATTCGTTTCGAGCGACGATATGGGCGCTCCCTGAGATTTCAGGAATAACGGCTTCATACGGTCCGTAGGAGAGAGTTTCTGCAACCTTGCCCCTGAAGCATGTCCCCAGGATGCTTTCCACAACAAAGCTTTGGTTTGGGCCGATCTCTTTTCTGGCATAATGCAGAGCAGCGCGGGCGCTCACGCCTGTTCCTGTCGGACTGCGATCCAGCTCACCTTCAGCGAAAACGCAGACATTCCGGCTATGATTTTGAGCATTTTGCGGCGGTCCGATGAAAATAGTTCCGTACAGGAAACTCAGATCTTCCTCGAAAGGATGACAGGGTGGCGCATTTTCCGTCACGGCTTTTTTTATCCGTTTTCCCAAGTCTATGATCTTTGATGATTCTTCGGGGATAAGCTGGAGCTCCAATTCCGAGGCTTGACAGAATGCATAAAAGGCTCCACCGAAGGCGAGGTCATATTTGACAATCCCAACGTCCGGCACTGCCACAGATTGATCGAGTGCCAGGGCAAAAGACGGGACATTCTGGAAGGTCACTTCCTTGACTCGGTTCTTATGAATGTGAGCTTGTGCTCTCACTCGTCCGGCTGGCGTGTCGATTTCGATAACCGGTTTATCTCCTTCAGCTTGTATCAAACCTGTGTCGAAAGCCACAGTCGTCAGGCCTATGATGCCATGGCCGCACATGGTGCTGAAACCCTCGTTATGGAGGAAGAGCACACCTATGGTTCCATCTTCAGTCGTGGGTTCGGTGAGGATGCAGGCATACATATCGGCATGACCTCGAGGTTCCCAGATGATGGCCTTTCGAAGATGATCTAGATTCTCCTGAGCATACCGCCGCTTTTCCAGGATGGTGGAACCAGGAATCTTGGGGATGCCCCCTGTGATGACCCGCAACGGCTCGCCGGCTGTGTGAGCGTCAATGGTTTTTACCGCAGTCCATTCCGGAGGAGGATTCCAATCCATCTCTTTTGCCATGACTTCACTCCTGTTCTGATTTTTTTTAATAGCCCAAAGGGTAAAAAATGCCGATGAATATAAAAAGATTCTTTTTGAGAAGTTTTTTCAGCAATGCCAGGATAAATTCCTGATATTGCTGAAGTGAAAACAGCATCGGCATTTTTTATGAATAGTTCAGGATAGTTATAACTCAAGATCCGTTCCCAATCGGAGGTCATCGGCTCGCTGGAGAGCCAATTTCGCCACCGCCACATCCTGTATGGCTAATCCGACGGATTTGAAGAAAGTGATGTCTTCCTCAGATTCCCTTATGGTTAGGAGACCTGAAGCCACATGACCGAGTTCTCCTCGAATATGGGATTGGCTTATCAAGCCTTTTCTTAACGGGATAATAATATCCCCTGCTTCTTCGAGACTGGCCGTGATGGAATCGACGACAATCCTGGCGCGCAAAACTGTTTTTTCGGGCATTTCCTGCATTTTGGGAGTGTAGGATCCAACCCCATTGATATGCACGCCTGATTTTAGGTGTGCGTCTTCGAATACGGGGACGGAAGATGTTGTGGCCACACAGATCACGTCTGCCTCGGACACAGCCTTCTCGGGGGAAGCTACAGCGGAAATGTCGCCAGGGATAGGCTTCCCCCAATTTTGCATCTCTTCTGCAAAAGCTTTGGCAACCTGGGGACTTTTATCGTAGACCAAAACTTTATGGATATCCCGCACACAACAGATGGCTTCCAGTTGTGTCCGCCCTTGAATGCCCGCTCCGATGATGGCTGCCGTTCTTGCTCCTTTACGAGCGAGTAAATCGGTGGCAACTCCTGAGACAGCACCAGTGCGGAGTGCTGTCAGGTAGATTCCGTCCATCATGGCGGTGGGCTGCCCTGTTTTTGCATCACAGATGATCACGATGGCATGGATGGTCGGACGGTTGTTCTTGACGTTTTGCGGAAAAACCGAGACGATTTTTGCCCCCAGGGATCCTAAATTGGGAAGGTAGGCTGGCATGAATAATGTCATTCCCTGGTGTTCTTTAACGGGGACTTGTGTTCGAAGGGGAAGGATGACTTCTTTTTGGGCATGCGAAATGAAGGCCTGTTTGACCACATCGATAGCTTGGGGCATGGTCACAGATTGCTGAACATCGTTTCGGGACAGGATTTTGATATTCATGATCCCTCCTATAACCTGAATTATTCAAAAAAACAATGCTTTTGCTTCAAACGGTGATCAATTCGGTTGTTTTTTTGCACTTTTTGAATCGGTCGTAGCTAAACGGGCTGAGGTTGAAACTGGTAGTTCCGTCCAGGATGAGTTCGCTTAAGATCCGTCCTACGGCAGGCCCATGTTGGAAGCCATGCCCAGAAAATCCCGTGGCGCAGAAAAATCCTATGATTCCAGTTATCTCTCCTATGATTGGGTTTTCATCCGGTGTCATGGCATAAAGTCCTCCCCAGCCGCGAAGAATTTCCGCCTGTTCCAACACGGGAACTCTTTCCAACGCTGCCGCTGTCACTCGTTCCATAAAACCGCGGTCCACGTGCGTGTGAAAACTCGGTGGTTCGTCAAGATCGGTCATGCCCATCAAAATTCCCGGTGCATACCCTCGGATATAGAATTGGGTGTCCTGATCGATGATCATCGGAACAGGTCGGGGGATGGCGTCAAAAGCTTTTGTGATGAACACTTGACGTCTGTATGGTTGCACAGGCAGATCGATTCCGGCCATTCTGGCTATCTCTCCTCCCCACGCCCCGGCCGCGTTTACGATGATCTTGGAAGAAATAAAGCCTTGGGAGGTTTCGACACCTTTGATCCGACCGTTTTCCAAACGAATGTCCGTAACCTCTGTCCTTTCAGATATGGAAATTCCCATTTTTCTGGTTTTGTTGGCGATGGCCATGGTCACGTCATAGGGATCGACATACCCGTCTTCCGGTCCGAATATTCCGCCTTTCAAGTTTTCCACCTCGAGATATGGCCAGCGGTGTTTAACCTCTTCGGGCGACAGGACTTCGACGGGAACCCCATATCGGCGTTGGATTTTGACACATTCGCCAAAAGTTTCCCACGTTGAATGTTCCTTGGTTAGAAAAAGATATCCTGTCTGGTGAAAATCGATTTTTGTGTGAAATTCCTTCTCGAAATACCGAAACTGACGAATGGTCTCTTGGGACAAAAGAATGTTGGCCGGATGGGAAAATTGTTGGCGGATTCCTCCCACACACAGTCCGGTGGAGGCCTGAGCCAAGAGATCTCTTTCTAAAAGAAAAACATCTCTTTGGCCGCGTTTTGCAAGGAAATAGGCGGTGGAGACACCCATGATTCCGCCACCGATGATTATAATTTTGGGGTCAAACCTTGACATTGGACAAGGCGCTTTATTTTTTCTTCCTTACGGGCTTCTTTTTGGATTTTTTTTCAGGTTTTTTTTCAGGCTTTTTTTTAGATTTTTTAGGCTTATCTTGCTTATCAAGGGCAGTTTTCAGTTTTTCTGCAAATATAGCAAACGTGGGTTTTTCGGTGACAGGCGCTTGGAATTCTTCTTTCTTTTTCTTTTCTTTTTCGGCAATCTGTTCTGCTTTCTTGTCTCTCTTTTCTTTTACAGCGACCAAGGCTTCCAGTTCAAACTCCTCCAGCTCGATCCGTTCTTCGATAAACTTTTTCTCCCCTTTTCTCCGGCGCGGAACTGCCTCTCCTTCGATTCCTCTCCGCTCTTTTTTCTTTTTCTTGGGAGGTGCTTCCTTTTTCTTCTTTTCTGTTATTTCTTTTGCAGGAGGCATGGGTGGTTCAGGTAGTGTTGGCTCTTCAACCGCTTCTTTGAGCTCCTCTTTTACCTCTTCTTCCACGACGATGATTTCTTCCTCGACCTCAGGTACGGGGACGTCCCCCTCTATTGTCCCGATGGCGAGATGCGCTTCCCCAGGAACGTCTACCTCTTCAACCGCACTGGGGATCTCTGTGGGAATTTCGATCATTTCATCAGTTATGATTTCCACATCTGTTCGAACCTTTTCTGTGTAGAAAAAGATACCCTTCTTTTTTTCAGACCTAGTGAAATCAGGGGAGAAAAGCAATGTCTTTTCAACATCTTCTTGTGAGGTTTGCTTGAGCACATCGACAAGATGAAAAGCACGGAGGTAGTGCAGGAATAAGGTTTCACCTTCCAGGCCAAAATGGTTGAAGATGAGAATGAGCAGTTCCTTTAGATTGAGTTTAGTCCTTTGATCATAAAGCCCGCAGAGCTTGTTCAAGGTGTCTCGTTCGAGGTGAATGATTTTATTGGGAAGGGAAAATGTGAACATTTCTTCACCGGTTTCTAAAAATTCATCTTTTTTCGGGTCGTAGGCTACATTGGGTACGGAAAGCTTCTTTTTTGACTTTTTGAGCCAGAAGCTGATATGACCAGGTTCTTTTTTTTCGAGTGTGAGGCTTGCGCCTTGGGGAACATTGTTATTTTCGTAAAATTCCTTCAAACCAAGAAAAATACCAGGCGACGGGTAATAGTAAACCGTGTAATCTTTTCCCCCATCATCATCGGTGAAGGTAAATTCCCTGAAATCAGCGAGCGATCTCCTAACGCTTTTGGGAACTTTTATTCCACCCGAGATAATTTCTCTCCAGGTCAAATAGATTTTCAGCGGAAATTTTTGTGTTGTTGGTGCTTCCTTTTTGCTTTCTTTTTCCGATGCAGGAATTTTTGCATTTGGTGCCGACAGGGACAAATCCTTGAAAAAACCATCCATGATTTCTCTGAGATGCCATTTCCCCCAATCTTTTGGAGAGACAAAAACAAAACTTTTTTTGTGTTTTTTTTCTAGAGTGTAATTTAAACTCAAACAATGAAGGTCGAATAGATCATCCGAAACATCCTTTTTGAAGAGTTTAGAACACAAATCTGTCGTGCTTAACGATTGCTGCGTGTCACGGAGGTGTTTTTTGATCTCTTCAATCTTTTTTTCCGAGATGGTGATCCTCTTTTGTGTGAGTTGCCAGAATTCATTCCAACTGAAAAATATCTCAGCCTTGGATAGAGCTTTTCCCAGATTTTTTTCCAGTCTTTTGAGATCTTTGTCCGTCATCGGAACTTGATCGAGCCTTGGGTCCTCCTCTTTTTGTAGTTTTTGAGGCTCCAATCCTTTTTGATCGCAATTGCTGGGAAGGAGAACCTGGGTTTTGGTCTTTTTCATGTAGTCGATGTGTTTGCGGAAAGTTCCGCCTCCTGAATAACCCACTTCCAACATCTCACAATCGAAGCTTTCTAAGGAGATTTTATGGATGATTTTAAGCACCACAGATCCTTTGAAGTGCTCTGCTCCCTTGCTGCTTACGAGCAGGGATTCATCATACTCTTTGAGGATAAGATCTCCCGCATCGTATAAACAATAGGGGTCATATTTTTTGACTTCCTGCTTGAGTTGGCTGGATGTTTTTTTGAATGCAACTTTCTGAGCCAGCTGATCAAGAGTAAATGCCTTATTGATCTGAAGCAGTTCTTCTTCTAGGAAAGAAAGATCGGCATCAGTGATTTTAGTTTGTTCGTTCTCTTTATCCATTTTTGTTTTTTTGTTCTATTAATAATAGCATAATGGCTTTTTGAACATGAAGCCTATTTTCCGCTTGATCGAACACGACCGATTGAACCGAGTCAATAACCTCATCGGTTACTTCCTCACCTCTGTGGGCAGGAAGGCAATGCATGAATAAGGCTCTCTGCTTGGCTTTTGCCATCAATTCCGCGTTGACCTGATATGGAGGAAAGATGTCGGCTCTTTTCGCCTTTTCGCTCTCCTGGCCCATCGAGGTCCATGCATCTGTGTAGACAGCATCCGCGTCTTGAACGGCTTCGCTAGGGTCGGATGTTATAAGGACTTTGAACTCTGTTTCTTGTCCATCTAGCACAGCCTTTTTGACGATATCCGGATCGGGCTCATATCCAGCAGGTGTGGCAACGGAAATTTCTGCTCCGGTTTTCGCCGCCGCAAACAGAAGGCTATGGCAAACATTGCTTCCATCTCCAACATAAGCCAGTTTCATATGGGCCAAATCTCCGATCTTTTCCTTGACCGTAAAAAAATCGGCCATAGCCTGACAGGGATGAAGAATGTCTGTCAGGGCATTGATAACGGGAATTGCACAGGCCTGGGCTAAGTCCACTGCGATTTGATGGGCAAATGTCCGGATCATGACTGCATCCACCCAGCGTTCCAGGTTTTTCCCTACATCATACGGGGTTTCACGCGTCCCCATCTGAATGTCGGAAGGAGCAAGGTAAATGGCCTCTCCTCCCAGTTGCAACATCCCGGTTTCGAATGTCATCCTGGTGCGTAGAGATGGCTTTTCGAATATCATGGCCAGAATTTTGTTTTTAAGTCTATCTCTGAAACGACGCGGCTTTTCTTTGATTTCACGTGTTAGGTCCATAATTTGACTGAACTGGTAAGGAGTTAAATCGTGAATGGATAAGAAGTCATGGAACATCTATTCCTCCTTTTGAGCAGTGATAATTGTTGTCCCTGAACGGTTGATAAGGGATGCCTTCAGATGATTTGCCGATGTTATGATAACCTTTTCACCTCCGTTCTGGATGTATTCGATCGCGGCCTCGATTTTTGGACCCATCGAGCCAGGTGGGAATTGTCCGTTTGCCAGGTATTCCTGGGCTTTGTCCACGGGCAACACAGAAATGGCTTCCTTATCGGGCTTATCGTAGTTCAAATAAACGCGGGAAACATTGGTCAAAATGATAAACAATTCCGCCTTAGCCTCTCGGGCGATCATACTAGCGGCATAATCTTTATCAATCACGGCCTCCACGCCCTGGAATAGTCCGTTTCCGTTAATGATCACCGGAATGCCGCCTCCCCCTGCAGCGATGACGATTTTTCCTGCGTGTACCAAATCATAGATCACATATTTTGGTACGACATCTATGGGTTTTGGGGAGGGAACGACTTTCCGGTATCCCCTGCCAGCATCTTCGATCATTTTCCAATTCTTCTGTCTTCTGAGCATGGAAGCTCTGTATTGCGAGTAAAAAGGACCTATGGGTTTGGAGGGATTGTCGAAGGCTGGATCATCGCGGTCAACCACAACTTGTGTGATTAAAGTAACCACTTCCCTGTCCACGGAATTTTTTCGGAGTTCGTTTATCAACGCTTTCTCAAGCATAAATCCCATGCTGCCTTCGGTCATCGCATCACACACCTCGAGGGAAAAAGGAGGAATTTTTGTGATGCTTTCTTCCATCTGGATGAGCAAGTTTCCGACTTGAGGGCCGTTACCATGGACGATAATAAGATCGTAGCCTTTTTTGACGATGTGGATCATCAAGCGGGCTGCCCTTTGGGCATTTTTCATCTGTTCGGACTGCAAGCCCTTTTGGTTATCAGGAAGGATAGCGTTTCCCCCAAAGGCGATAAGGGCGATTTTTCTTTTCATCAATAATCCTTGAGAATTTCTTTGAGATCGGGTGTGCCTATCTCTTCCAGGTCGTAAGTAACCCGGAGAATTTTTTTATTCGATTGGATCAGACGTCCCAGATCGATCGGTGTTGCACCGATCACCAAATCACATTCCACCCTGTCGATGGTCTGGGAAAGTTCGCTGATTTGGTCTTGTCCGTATCCCATTGCAGGGAGAACTTTATCCAAATGGGTGTACTTTGAGAATGTCTCCCGGATGCTCCCGACAGCATAAGGGCGAGGGTCCACGATGTTTGATGCCCCATATTTTTCTGCTGCAACAATACCAGCTCCAAAAGCCATTTCTCCATGAGTGAGGGTAGGGCCATCCTCCACCACGAGTACTGTTTTTCCTTGAATTTGCTCTCCTTCGGGGACTGTGATCGGTGAATTTGCTCGGATGATGGTCGCATCCGGGTTAAATGCCTGGATATTTTCCATGAGTTTGTCGACATTTTCTTGTTTGGCTGTATCCATTTTGTTGATGATGAGCACATCAGCTCTGCGAAAATTGGTTTCCCCAGGGTAATAAGAAAGTTCGTGGCCGGGTCTGTGAGGATCGACAACGACAATTTCAAGATCGGCCCTGTAGAAAGGAATATCGTTGTTCCCTCCATCCCAAAGGATGATATCCGCTTCTTTTTCCGCTTCTTTCAAAATGGCTCCATAATCGACACCCGCATAGACCAGAATTCCATTGCTGATATGGGGTTCGTATTCCTCCATCTCTTCGATTGTGCACTCATGTGCGACCATGTCCTCATAGGTTGCGAATCGCTGGACTTTCTGTTTGATCAAGTCTCCGTACGGCATAGGGTGACGGATGACAACGACCCGCCGGCCCATCTCTTTTAAAAGGAGTGCGATCTTACGGGTGGTCTGGCTTTTCCCGCATCCGGTTCGGACAGCACAGACAGATATAACAGGAAGCTGGCTTTTGATCATTGTTTCGTCTGGACCGAGGAGATTGAAACTCGCTCCTGCGGCTTGCACCTCTGAGGCCAAGTGCATGACATAGGTATGAGGGACATCGCTATAAGAGAAGTACACCTCTGCAATGTCCGATTCCCGTATCAGATTTTTCAAGTCCTCTTCGGGATAGATCGGGATGCCGTCTGGATAGAGTTCACCGGCCAACTCTGCGGGGTATTTTCTGTCTTCTATGTCAGGAATCTGAGTAGCTGTGAACCCTCGGATGCAGTAGTTTTTTTTGTTTCTGAAAAATACATTAAAGTTGTGAAAATCTCTTCCGGCTGCGCCCATGATTATGACATTTTTCATTGCAAGCACTCCTGTGTCTCATTCCATAAAAATGAACGCTTAGTATAATACACCCCTTATATTTATTCAACTAGCATTAGCTCGCCGTAAGCATCCTCATTTCCGTGATATCAAAAGGCTTCATATAGGCTTTTAGGAATGGTTTTGCTCCCGTGAAGATTTTTGTCGTGCTCAATACAGCCTCGCCGTCTGATTGCGTCAGATTCCCTCGAAGAACCACTTGTAAAGATGGCTTGGTTAGGTTGGGTCGGGATCTTCAATGGTCGCTTCAACCATTCCTAAAAACACAATTTATCACGGAAATAGGGATACTTCCTAGCTTGCCTCTTCCAGATAGCATACTTTTGAGCTTGCCTGACTGCTTTGGGACTGTCACAGCTTGGGAAATACTTTCCTTCTAGGGAGATGGGATAGACAAGCGACTGGAGTTGATTTAGAATACAAATTCACAAGGAGTTGCGGATGATCGGAGTTATGTCTGATTCTCATGATAATTGCAATGCTATCCAACAGGCCGTGCGTTTTTTCAAAGACATGGAGTGTGATCTTGTTATTCATGCGGGAGATTTTGTCGCCCCATTTGCGGCAAGGGAATTGGAGCATCTCCAGTGTCCAGTGAAGGCCGTTTTCGGCAACTGCGATGGAGAAAAAAAGGGATTGGAGAAAGCCATCCACCCTTTTGGGGAGATCAAGGAAGCTCCTCATGTTTTTTCCCATGCGGGCAGAAAAATTCTGATAACGCATATTCATGTTTCGGTGGATAAATATGCTGCTTCGGGAAAATACCAAGCCGTCGTTTTTGGACACACACACAAGCCCAAAATCAGAGAGGCCCACAATACTCTTTTGATCAATCCTGGAGAGACAGGGGGGTGGGTTACCGGAGAGGGAACGGTTGCCTTATTGGATCCTGCAACATGGGAAGCCGAAATCATCACGTTATGAACAAGACAGCTTAATAACCTGGATTATTCACGAGTCGAGATTGCTGCAACGAAGTCGATGTAGTGAGATCGGCTCGCCCGGAGGGTAAATAATCCAGGTTAGGTGGAAAAATGGCGAGAAGAATAGACCGAAGACAAAAACCTGCCTGGCAAAAAACCCGGATGCCTAATCCGCTGCCGTCTAAGAAAAAATCCAGAAGTAAAACAGGTCCCTCCAAAAAGAAATAGGCGCCGCTTCCTAATCAGTGTAAAGTAAAACTGTTTCCTTTACGTAGGCTTGGAAGTGCGTAATTAGGGGGTAAGAGTGTTGACAGTGTGGGTCTAAATCTTTAATATATAAAGGCTTGAAATATTAGGCGCGTAGCTCAGTGGCAGAGTGCTTCCTTGACGCGGAAGAAGTCGAGGGTTCGATCCCCTCCGCGCCTACCATCGACGTGGATTATTCATGGACCGATTTTTTTTGAATAGTTCAGGTTAAGGAGCCTGTGTTCAGGAGAAGGATCGAAAAATCCGGCGGTTTGCCTTCCCGTTTGAATGCAAAATAAATATAAATGGCGGAATTAATCGAGGTTACAATAGATAAGTCTATTTTCTCGGTCGAGAAGAAAATGAGGATTTTTGACTTTTTGGCTAGCCTAGAGTTGGAAAAAAAGCCTGTTTTTGCTCGGATAAATGGTCAGCTTGTCTCCCTTGACACTCCTTTGATCGAAAACATAGAGCTTGAATTGATCGATAAGGATTCAGAAGAAGCGTTGGATGTGTTGAGGCACAGTGCATCCCATCTCTTAGCTCATGCTGTCCTGGATCTTTTTCCAGGGACTCAGACGGGTATCGGGCCGGCTGTGGAGAATGGATTTTATTATGATTTCTTAAGAGATTTGCCCTTTACGCCGGAAGATTTGGAAGCCATCGAAAACAAGATGAGAGAGATCGTTCAAAAGGATGTCCCGATCGAACGCGTCATCTTATCCAAGGATGAAGCCCTGAAGCTTTTTAAGGAACAGGGCCAGGATTTGAAGGTGGAGCTCATCCAGGAAAAGGGTGAGGACAAGGTGTCTAATTACAGGCAGGAAGATTTCATCGATTTTTGCCGGGGCCCGCATGTTTCTTCTTCCGGATATATCAAGCATTTTAAGCTGCTCTCTTCTTCTGGAGCCTACTGGAAAGGGGACGAAAAAGGGAAACAGCTTCAAAGGATTTATGGAACGGCCTTTTATTCGAAGGAAAAGCTGGATGAATATCTAAACCTTTTGGAAGAGGCAAAAAAGCGTGATCATCGCAAACTCGGCCCTGAGCTCGACCTGTTCAGTTTCAATGAAAAATTGGGTGGAGGCCTCCTCCTTTGGCATCCCAAGGGGTCGGCCATTAGACGTGTCATCGAGGAATTCTGGTACGAGGAACACTTTAAAGACGGCTATGAAATTGTTTATTCCCCGCATATAGCCAAGCTCGATGTCTGGCATCAGAGCGGACACACAGAGTTTTATGATGCCATGTATCCTCCGCTTCTTCATGAGGGGATGGAATATGTACTGAAGCCCATGAATTGTCCTTTCCACATCATGGTCTACAACAATAGACCGAGAAGCTACCGAGATCTTCCACTCCGTTGGGCGGAGCTCGGCACCGTGTACAGGTATGAGAGAAGCGGAGTGCTTCATGGATTGATGCGGTTGAGAGGTTTTACGCAGGACGATGCGCACGTGTTTTGTCGCGGAGACCAGCTGGAAGACGAGATCAAACGGGTCATATCACTGGCGCTGAAGTTATTGAGGGCCTTTGGATTCGAAGAGTTTTATGTGTATCTTTCCACCTGTCCGGACAAATACTGTGGGCTTCTCGATGACTGGGAGAAGGCTACGTTGGCTTTGGAAAAAGCTTTAAAAGATAAGGGCTTGGCTTATCAAATCGATCCTGGAGCTGGCGTATTTTATGGCCCGAAAATAGATATTAAGATAAAAGATGCGCTCCGGCGATCCTGGCAATGCACCACTATTCAGCTCGATTTCAACCTGGCAGAGCGGTTCGATCTGAGTTATATCGGTGAAGATGGAAAAGCCAAAAGGCCCTATCTGGTCCATAGAGCTTTGCTCGGTTCATTGGAAAGATTTTTTGGGGTGCTCATCGAGCACTACAACGGAAACTTTCCTGTGTGGCTTGCTCCTATCCAAGTGATCTTTATTCCGATCGCAGACAGACATAACGAATACGTCGAAAACCTAAGCAAAAAGTTCAGAGAAGAGGGATTGCGGGCTTCTGTCGACCATCGGCGCGAAAAAATAGGCTACAAGATTCGGGATGCCGAAGTGCACAAGATTCCCCTCATGTGTATTGTGGGAGATAAAGAGGTGTCCGAGAAGTCTGTGTCTCTCAGAGTTCATGGAGCTGGGGACAAAGGAAAAATAGACGTTAATGAATTCCTTGAAAAAGTTAAGGAATTGGTTAAAAATAAATCATTGAGTATAAATATTTAGGGTAACCTGGATAATTTATGAATTATCCAGGTTAAGGAGGTCAATCATCAGAAGACGGAGATTTCATCCTGGAAAGAGAAAGGAAAAGCCGCATAGGATCAATGACAGGATTCAAGCTCAAGAAGTCAGAATAATAGATGAGGAAAAAAAGCAAGTTGGTGTTCTGTCGCTCCAAGAGGCTTTAGCCATGGCAAAAGACAGGAATCTGGATCTTGTCGAGGTTGCTCCCGCGGCAAATCCTCCTGTCTGCCGCATCATGGATTATGGCAAATTTTTGTACGAGTTGCACAAAAAAGCTCATGAGGCCAAGAAACACCAGAAACAAGTTCAAATCAAAGAGATCAAGTTCAGGCCGAAAATCAGCATCCATGATTACACTTTCAAAATGCGTCATGTCGAGAGGTTTTTAAAGGATGGAAACAAAGTGAAAATCACTGTGATGCTTAGAGGACGGGAAAAAGCGAAGCCAGAATTGGCTCATAAAATTTTGGATCGGGTGTTCGAAGACATCAAAGAACTAGGACAGCAAGACGGCTTTATCCGAACCCAACCCTGGGCTGTTTCAGCACTGTTGACCGCGACAAAGTCAGGAGGTAAAGATGCCAAAACTAAAAACACACAAGGGAGCCAAAAAGAGATTTAAAGTAACAGGGAAGAAGAAGGTCCTTCATAACAAAGCTAATAAGAGCCATCTACTCACGAAAAAGTCAGCGAAGAGAAAAAGAAATCTAGGCAAAAAAGATTCTATCAGCCAGGCAGATCGTGGTCGGATCAAAGATATGCTTCCTTACGATTTCTAGGGAGTTAGCGCCTTAGATATTAAGGGAAATCCCCAGATTCGCTTATTCATCGGAATGAGAATATGAGTTTCTGTATGTGTGAAAACAACATGACAAGGAGAATAAGATGCCCAGAGTAACGAGAGGAACAAAAAAAAGTCGGAGAAGGGCAAAAATTTTAAAGCTGGCCAAAGGCTATTGGGGAGCGAGGAGCCATAATTACAGGACAGCCAAAGAGGCTGTAGAGCGTTCTCTCCAATATTCCTACAGGGACAGGAGAACCCGAAAAAGAGATTTTAGACGTCTTTGGATTATACGGATCAAGGCGGCAGCCGAAAACAATGGCCTTTCCTACAGCCGTTTCATCCACGGGTTGCATCAGCTGAATATTGAGCTAGACCGGAAAATTCTGGCCGATTTAGCTGTTCATTCTCCCCAAACTTTTTTCCGACTTGTCGAAAAGGTCAAGGAGGCCCAAGCGTAAGGAATTGCAGGCAAAAATGGAAAATCTCAAGATCGAGATCCAAAATAAAAGAAAAGCATTTGAGAATGCTCTAGCAAAGGTGAAAGACAAGCACTCTCTCCAGGACATCCGGAACGAATACCTGAGCCGCCAGAGAGGCATTATCACCGGGATTTTTGAGCAGTTGAAGCATGTGAAACCGGATGAAAAGCCGGAGATCGGGAAATTGATCAATGATTTTAAAAAGCACGTTCAGGAGAGAGTACAAGCCTTACAGGAAAAGTTTGCAGCGCCGAAAAAAGCTTTGGAAAAAGTAGACCTCACGCTTCCTGGAGAGAAAAAGTATTGGGGAGCGCCCCATCCCATCCTCTTGTTTCAGCAGAAAATCGAAAATATTTTTCTTAGAATGGGATTTTCCATCGTAGATGGCCCGGAAATTGAGACAGATTACTACAACTTCGGGGCACTCAACTTTCCTCCTCATCACCCGGCCCGGGATGATTGGGACACGCTTTACATCACAGACGATGTGCTCCTGCGCACACATACATCACCAGTGCAGATCAGAGTCATGGAGAAAAGGAAACCCCCGATCCGGATAATCAATCCGGGCAAAGTTTACCGCAAAGAAGCGCCCGATCCCACTCATCTTCCGATGTTTTACCAAGTTGAAGGACTTGTGGTGGACCTGGGAATTACTTTTGCCCATCTGAAAGGTACACTGGAATATTTTCTGAAGACCCTTTTCCATGAGAAGATTAAGATCCGTTTTCGACCTAGCTTTTTTCCGTTCACCGAACCATCCGCGGAGGTCGACATCGAATGCACTGTTTGTGGGGGAAAATCAGAGGATTGTCGGGTATGTGGAGGAGGGGGGTGGATAGAGATCCTCGGTTCGGGAATGGTCGATCCCCAGGTGTTGAAGAACGTGAACATCGATCCTGAGAAGTATTCAGGTTTTGCCTTCGGATTGGGAGTGGACAGGACGGCTATGTTTGCCTACCAGATACCGGATATGCGGTATTTTTATGAAAACGATTTGAGATTTATAAGGCAGTTTTCACTCAAATGAAAATCAGTTTGGATTGGATTCAGAATTACATCGATGTCGATCTCCCCGTATCTCGGCTTGTCGAGGTGTTGGACAATATCGGATTATTGATCGAAGACTGGGAAGAAAAAAACGGCGATATCATTCTGGATGTTGAAACCTATGCCAATCGACCGGATACGCTTGGACACATGGGCATTGCACGGGAACTGGCTGCTGCCCTTGGTCTTGCTCTCAAAGAGCAGCGGTTACCTTTGACGGAAACGAATGAAAATATCTCTGATCTTATCGATGTTCAGATATGGGATGAAGATCTCTGTCCACGCTATTGCGGGATGATCGTAAAGAACATTAAAATTGGACCTTCTCCTGAATGGTTGATCAAGAAAATAGAAGCCATGGAGTTGAATCCGATCAACAATGTCGTTGACGTGACGAATTATGTTCTCTTTGCCACGGCCCAGCCTATCCATGCCTTTGATCTTGACAAAATAGCCGGAAGGAAAATCATCATTCGACGAGCAAAGCAGGGGGAAAAGCTGCTGAGTCTGGAAGCAAAGGATGTGGATTTGACATCTGAGATGCTCGTCATCGCCGATGAAGAAAAGCCCGTGGCTCTTGCCGGGGTCATCGGGGGAGAGAATACCGCGGTTTCCGATTCATCACAAAACGTGTTTATCGAAAGTGCCCATTTTGATCCCGTATCGGTAAGAAAAACAAGCAAGGCAACGGGAATCCAAACCGATGCCGCTTACAGGTTTGAGAGGGGAGCGGATGTGTCGTTTCCTCCAAAGGCTGCCAGAATGGCCGCTTCGTTATTCTCCCAGTTTGGCGGAAAGGTGTGCAAGGGTATTGTGGATGTTTATCCCAAACCTCGAAAAATCAAAACCGTTATGCTTCGTGATCACCGAGTGACCTCTCTTCTCGGTGTCGAGATCGATAACGGCTTTATCGAAAAAACCCTTGCGGATCTCGGGTTCCAAATGGAGAACAAGCAGCCAGGAATTTGGCAGGTCAAGATCCCCCATTTTCGAATCGATATAGAAAGAGAAGCTGATCTGGTCGAAGAAATTGCACGGTTTTACGGATATGAAAAGATACCGATCCAACTCCCGCCTCTCCGAAGCCTCGAGCCGATCCTCGATCCTAAAAAGGAAAGAATACAAACGTTGCGTCAGCTCTTGTTCCATTATGGATTTGACGAAGTCGTGAATTTCAGTTTCATGGATCCTGAAAAAGAGAAAAAATTCACCTCCGATCTCGATCCCATCCCGATTCGGAATCCGATTTCGACGAAAGCAGCTTTTCTTCGAACCACTCTTCTCGGAGGACTGCTGGAAAATGTTGCCTGGAACACAAACAGAGGCGCTGAAGGAGTGCATATTTTCGAAATCGGAAACATCTTCCATATGGACAATGAAACATACAATGAACATTTGAGGCTCAGCATGGTTATGACTGGGAGTGTGGGGGAACGGCATTGGAAAGAAAAGAGCAAGGAAGGCAGCTTTTTTCATCTTAAGGGAACCTGTGAGGCGCTTATGGCTCAGTTGCGTTATGGATCGTTTTCTTTCCAGGAAGAGAACCACCCACATTACCAGGAGGGATGTTCTCTGGTTTTGCACTTTAAAGGAGAGGAGATCGGCTGTTTGGGAGCGGTCGATCAGAAAATTTTAGACGCCTATTTATTGAAACAAGAGGTCTGGGCAGCGGAAATCAACCTGAGTCTTTTATTCGAAAAACAGGCCCAGGCGTTTCAGTTTTCGGCAGTAGTAAAATACCCCAGTGTCAACAGAGACGTTTCCTTTGTTGCAGACAATAATGTCGCATTCGAGAAAATCAGAGAGGCGTTGGAAAAACTCCATCTGCCGTATTTAGAGAAATTTACTCTTTACGACCGGTTTGCGGGCTCGTCCATTCCTCAAGACAAAGTGAGCCTATCCTTTCGTTTCATCTTTCGCCGTCCCGATAGAACTCTTCAGGCTGATGAGGTGGATGTTTTTCAAGAGAAAATAATCGACACATTAAAAGCCCGTTTCCATTTTCAATTAAGGGAAGGAGGAGAAAATTGACAAGTGAATTGGAAAGACTTAAAATCCTAGAGGGAAAGATTTCCCAAGTTGTTGATTACATAAATAAGCTGGTTAGCGAGAATGACCGCCAGAAACAGCAGATAAAGGAACTGAAAGCCGAGAAAAAGGACTTTGAAGAGCAGGCAAAAAAAACAGAAAAGATCGACCAGGACTTGCAGAAATACGAAGAAGAAAGGGCGGTTATGAAAGGGAAGATCGAGCTGATTATCAACAAAATAGATGAACTAGAAATATGATGGACAAAGTTATCGAAATCGAAATTTATGGGCAGAAATATAGAATTAGAGTCAAAGGAGAAGAGGATGAAAAATATATAAGCCATCTTACTTCGTATGTTGATCAGAAGATGCGTGAGGTGGCCGTGAAGTCAAAATCTGTGGATGTTTTAAAGGTTGCTGTTTTGGCAGCTTTGAACACCGCAGATGAATATTTTCTCTGTCAAAAGAATCTCGATCAGCTAAACGAAGTAATCGGGCTTATGGAGAATGAAATAGAAAGTTTGGAGGCTCTTGCGTTTAGAGATGAAAATACTTACGAAAATTTGGAAAAAACTACTGAATGAAGCGGGCATTCCCGTCTTGCATATCATAGATAAGCGAAGGGAAAACTCTATCCCTATCAGGAAAATCGAAAAAAACACCGCAGATCAGACAATTCGTCACATGTCCCTCGGAAAGCTTGGATGTTATTTCTTTCCGCATAGAGTGAGTATTTTCTAGACCTCCCATTTTCATCTCCTTTGGCGGCCCCTATAAGGAGGTGGTCAAAGTGAATTTTACGCTAATCGTCATTGCTGTTATATTGCTTGTTGCTTCTGCAACCATAATATTTATCTTGGTCAGGAAAGCCGGGGGGGGGCGTGCCCTTTTCCGTGCTCAACAAGAGGCCAAGGAGATTCTTGGGGATGCCAAGGAGGATGCCCAAAAAATAAAACGAGAGGCTTCGATAGCAGCAAAAGAAAAACAACTCAACCTTAAGGCGGATTTTGAAAGGCAAACACGAGACAGAAGCCGAAAGCTCAATGAACTGGAGAGACGACTTGTCAAAAAAGAAGAAAACCTCGAGCGGAAGTATCAGGTTCATGAGAGGAAAGAACGCGATTTTTCACAAAAAGAACAGCGGTTGTTCACTCGCGAACGAGAACTCGTGGAAAAAGAGAAGGAATACCAGGAGCTAAGAAGGAAAGCTGTGGAGGAGATAGAGCGGGTTGCCAACATATCCCAGGAAGAGGCTAAGAGAGAATTGATGAAGAAGATGGAGGATAAGGCAAAGCTCGAGGCGGTTCAAGTCCTTCGCAAGATCGAAGAGGAAACAAGAGAAAAAGGACAAGGAATGGCAAGGGAGATAATCAGCCAGGCTATCCAGCGTTCGGCTGCCGAGCATGTGGTCGAGACAACTGTTTCTGTGGTCGATCTTCCCTCTGATGACATGAAAGGCCGGATAATCGGTAGAGAAGGTCGGAACATCCGTGCGTTGGAGTTGGCCACGGGCGTAGATATCATCGTCGATGACACGCCGGAAGCGGTGATTCTCTCCAGTTTTGACCCGATTCGGCGAGAAATGGCCCGATTGGCCATAGAAAAGTTGGTGATGGACGGCAGAATCCATCCAGCCAGGATTGAAGAGGTTGTGGAAACCGTTAAAAAAGAACTGGAGGAGAAAGTCAAACAGGAGGGGGAATCTGTGATTCTCGAGCTTAGGATTCAGGACATTCATCCAGAGTTGGTGAAGCTTCTGGGCAGGTTGAAATACCGAACAAGTTATGGCCAAAATGTCCTTCAGCATTCCAAAGAGGTCGCTTACCTTGCTACCATCATGGCCAAAGAGTTGGGTTTGGATGCCAATGTTGCGATGCGGGCCGGACTCCTCCATGACATCGGAAAGGCTATGGATAAAGAGGTGGAGGGAACCCACACAGAATTGAGTGTTGGGCTTACAAAGAAATACGGGGAAAAAGAAAATGTGATTCAGGCGATTGCCTCTCATCACCGGGATGTCGATTTTCCTTCGATAGAAGCGGTGTTGGTGCAGGCTGCCGATACGCTTTCTGCGGCAAGACCCGGTGCTCGCCGGGAACTCTTGGAAGCCTATGTCAAAAGGTTGGAGAAGTTGGAGGGAATTGCCAACTCCTATGAAGGAGTGGCTAAATCCTTTGCTCTCCAGGCAGGAAGAGAGATTAGGATCATTGTCGAGAGCCAAAAGATCTCGGATGATAAAGCCTACCTCGCTGCAAAAGAGATTGCGCAGAAAATAAAGGAAGAGTTGGATTATCCGGGCCAGATCAAAGTAACGGTTATCCGAGAGATGAGGGCTGTGGAGTATGCGCGATAGGTATGGATTTCTGTTTATAGGCGATATCATCGGAAGGCCTGGAAGACGGGCTCTGAAGAAGTTTCTGCCGGCTCTTCTCGAGAAATATTCCCCTTCTCTCGTTGTGGCAAACGGTGAGAATGCCGCAGGCGGGATAGGCATCACTCCTGATATCTGCCGCCAACTTCTTGCGCAGGTCGATGTTTTAACCTCGGGAAATCATATCTGGGACAAGAGGGATGCCGTCGAATATCTGGATCAAGAACCACGGCTGCTGCGGCCGGTCAATTACCCCTCTCCCACTCCGGGAAAAGGGATTTATGCCTTT
>DAOVBT010000067.1 GCA_030670375.1 Candidatus Aminicenantota bacterium
CTTCCTCTGTTTGTCGCTTCCGAAGATGTTCGTTCGTTTGCCAAAATAAATCGATTGAACTTGGAAGAGGCGGGTCGAATGCTGCGGTATGAATTTTTAGCAAAGACGGCTCAAAAAATCGGCGGGGCCAAGATTGCCACGGGCCACACCTTGAATGATCAAGCCGAGACGTTTTTTCTGCGTTTGATGAGAGGGAGCGGATTGAAGGGGTTGGGAAGCATTTCACCGATTGTCGAGGGCAGGATCATCCGGCCCCTTTTATCCGTGAAAAGGAAAGATATCGCAGAGTATGTGGAAAAGAAAGGGTGGGCATTTCGTGAGGATGAGAGCAATCTTGACCGAAGTTTTGCCCGAAACAAGGTGCGTCTCGATCTGATCCCCTACATCCAGGAAAATTTCGAGCCGAACATCATTCGGCGTATCGGAAAAATCGTGACCATCCTTCAAGAAGAGGAAGACCTTCTAGGAAAATGGGCAAGCCATGAAACAAATAAAGTTATTTTTCTCGATAACGAAGAGGTTCGGCTTGATTTAAAAGCTCTGTTGACACTGCCACGAGGATTGGCCAGGCGAGTTGTCCGCGATTTTATCCAGAAGATCAAGGGAGACTTGAGGGAAATCTCTTTCGAGGGCGTCGAGGCCCTTTTGAATTTGGAGGAAGGAAAAAGCTTCCAATTGACTAAGGAACTTCTGTTAAAGAGGGATAAAGGCCTTGTTTTTTGCAGGCCTGAGCTTCCTGAAAGAGTGACATATGAGTATGAATGGGATGTTTCTTCCCCGTTGAATCTTGAAGAATTGAACTTGAATATCAAGGCTGAGAGGATAAAACGGCCACAATCTTTTAACTTTGATGATGATGCCAATGCATATCTTGAAGGGGAAAAAATCAAATTTCCTTTGTGGGTCAGGAGTCGGCGGGAAGGGGACAGGTACCAACCTTTGGGGGCTCCGGGGCACAAAAAGCTCAAGGAGATCATGCGGGCGAAATCCATTCCTCTGACAGAAAGAGAAAAAAGACCGGTGTTTCTATACGGAGATGAGATCATCTGGGTTCTCGGGCTTCCTGTGGCAGAGAAGTTCAAAATCAGCGATAAAACAAAAGAAGTCTTAGTGTTAACCGTTACGCCGCATTTTTAGAGGTAGTTTTCGCGCCAGATTTCAAAGACGAGCAGGGCCCAAAGCTGATGGGAGAAATTTCCCCTTCACATTATTTCTCAGGAACGATATCGATTTCAAAAAAGACACCCAGAAATCTTCTCTCCTTGCTTGTTTCTGTCTCGTAGTAGGGAATAGAGCCTTTTGAGGCGCTGATTTTGATCTTATACAGGTGGAGTGCTTTGATCTTGAAAGGTTTCACAGGGGAGAAGCTCAGTGTTCCCCTCTGCTTTGTGCCCAGGATGATTCTTTTTTTCTGTCTTCCCACTTGAACTGCGATCTCATTGCGCATACGCGGATTGTTCAGGAGATGAACATCCAATCGTTTCACCGGATAGTACGTTTTAAGGATCATTTCAGAGGCGAAAGGTCCTCGTGTCCAGAATCCCCGTTTTTCCACATCGGATTCCTTGATTCTGGGATAGAAATTATCATCTAAAAAATGGAGCCAGCCGATGTCGGGATGTGTGCCCACTTCCTGACGGAAGGCAGGCGGATTGGTGTTGGTGGGAAAGTTGTTCACAAGTGTCATCTCTACCGGCAAAGCTTTGAACGGAAACTTTTTCACATGCGTGGAGGGATAATGAGAGTGGGTGAACGGACCGATCAGGATGGGCGCGATAAAAACAGCGGCCATGATCCAGCATAAAGAGAGATTTTTCACTTTTTGTTTTATGGGTGTGAGAAAAAGGAGAAAAGGGTAGATGGGCAAGAAGTACCGGTTGCCCAGAGCTCCTCCTCCGCCGGCATAATTGTCCGGCATAAGAACCACAAAAATCAAAATTTCGGCAAAGACAGCCAGGAGAATCAGCCATTGACACAGTTTTTTTCTGTTGGCAAAAAACAGAATGAGGAAAAGAAAGGCCGGGAAGAAATACCAGGTAATCCCGGTGTACCGGCCGAAAAAGTAGTATAAGAGATTGTAAGGAATGAACTTGGCTGGGAGGAGATGTTTTTCCGCGTACCCATCCGATGTCATCTCCATGGTTTTGATGGAGTCAAAGGTGACATCTGCTTTTTCCAAAGGATAGGTATTGTAAAAAGTTTTTCTCTCTCCACCCTGGTAGTTCCACTCCCCGGTGGCGATGTAGTTCGTACCCCAGAATATGCCCGATGTGATAAGGAAACAGAGGAAAATCAGGAAAGTTTTCAAAAATTTTTTCTTAATGAGCGAGTAGAGGACGATCGGACCGAGCAGTACGATGTTAGGAGGTTTGGAAAAAACGGCGATTCCGATCAATAGACCTGCACCATAGTCTGTCCAGTCCGATCGAAGGAAGGCATGAATTTTGCTCGGCGGCCTGTCGTCATTATCGTTTGTTTCTGGGATTTTGTGTTTGTACAGCCAGAGGAAGAGGATGGTGAAAACCAAAAAAAGGTTAAAAAAATCAGGGCCGATCCACAAGTAGTAAACACCGGCAATCGATGCGAACATAAAGGTGAGAACCGTGATAAGAGAAAGGAAGGAGGGGTTGGAAACGGAAAAATAGGCATGGCCCATCAGAAGCAACAGTAAAAAAAGCAGGGAATGAAAAACAAGAGCACCGTTTGCTCCGAATAATTTGACAAACGGAGCGGCAAAAAGGGGATAAGCGAAAGATTTGGCATAAAAGAGTTTTCCCTCTCGGGCTCTTTTTAAAAAAATGCCCAAAGGTCCGGATGGAAAGACTTCGTAGTAGCGGATCAGATCCTTTTTGGTGTATTCCAGATCTCCATCCTGAGCGAGACTTTGGATCATGGAATAGTATATGGCTTGATCGGCAAAAAGAAAACCCTGGTGGATGGAGGGAAGATTGGCAAAAAGTGAGAAGCCTAGGAAAAAAGCAAAAATAAGGAATATCGCGGGAAGACCCGGATTATTTTTGAGAGGCATTTGATACACCAATACCATAGAAAGGGTAAAAATTCAATAAAGCTTCTTCTGCCGTAAGCATCTCTATTTCCGTGATACCAAAAAGCTTTATATCGGCTTTTAGGAATGGTTTTGCTCCCGTGAAGATTTTTAACGCCATTCCCTCACCGCTCTTCTCGGCAGCTCGGAACTGCGCGCGCTAACACCCTATCTCTCCCTTTCCAGCCTCTGTTCCCATGATTGCCCGCATCTCTTATCCTTTAGCAAAGTCGTGCTCAATACAGCCTTGCCGACAATATGGGGATGTCCCCATATTGCTTCCCTCGAAGAATGGTTCGTAATGGCTAATCTTCAATGGTCGCTTCAACCATCCCTTAAGGCCCAATTTATCACGGAAATAGAGATGCTAATGCGTGCGTTGCCTGCAAAAGGCATTGTTCATCCGTTTGAAGGACGGCCATAAAAGTGGCCATGGCGATCGAATAAAATGCCACAAAGCCAGGAAGATACACGACTAAAAAGGAGGAGAATCTATGAGCAAAGCTATCGAACAGAGGTTAACCGCAAACGGTGAATAGTGTCCAACAAAAGGATGAGGAAGAAAGGAAAAAAATCATCGCTTCTATCACCTTTAGCGGTTATTGACGGGTATTGGTATAACAATTATATATATATTATGTAGCAATAATCTGAGTTGACAAGAAAAGGCAATATTTGTCGAACTCATGACAAAAAATGGCAGATTGAGCTATGAAAGTTTGAGAAAATATGCTAACTCTTTTAATTACAACGAGTTAAAAAAGTGTGTTTGTGGTATGAAAATTGCTGTTATATATAATGAAATACGAGTGTGTATTGAGTCCACGATGAATGAAATCTTGCAATTTGGGCAGAGAATGCAGAGAATCGGCATTCACAAGCAAGAAATACATTTAGAGGGAATGACAATGGGAAAAATCCGACAAAGAGGATACACGTTTATTGAAATTTTGGTTGTGGTCGCAGTCTTAGCAGTGATTCTTGCTGCTTTTTATCCTGGCATCATGAACACGTTGGAAACTCGGGGAATAGAGAATTCGGCAAGAGGCATCCAGACTACGATGCAAAGAGCTAAGTTTCAAGCGGTGAAAACCAAACTCAACCATAGAGTCGGGTTTTTGAATGATGGAGGTGTCTGGTTCTACTTTATCGAGAGGGAAGATTCGCTGGGGAATTGGAGCACCATGCCGGGATTCATCCGGAAAGAGATCCCTGAAAGACTGATCGTATCCCTCAATTTACCTGATGTTACCGGAATCCCTTCCAAAGGAGTCGAATTTTCCCCGTTAGGATTCATAACCAACTTCGACACAAATCTAAACAGCGTCAGTCTACAAAGTGATAATCTGAGAAGGAAAGGACAACCAGACTTGAGAGTGGTCTCGGTTTTTGCTGGGGGATCGGTCCATTACATCAAGACAGGAAGTTAGCCATGAATTTAGTCAAAAAAACAAAAAATGAAGGCTTCTCTTTGGTTGAAGTGCTTGTTGGGCTCGCTATTATAGCGATAGCTCTGCTCGGCTTGGCTCAGCTTTTTACCTATACCGTGATGACCAATTCACGGGCAGAGAGAATGTCGAATGCGATTTTTCTTGCTCAGCAGCAGATCGATTGTCACAGAAACTTGACGGCCGACGAGCTGAATACCCTGACTGCCGGGACCAACGATGAGCAGATCGATGTCAACCTTGACGGATCTATCGATTACCGCAGGGTGACCGAGATTCAGGCGTCTGGGGTTTCTTGGGAGATTAGGGTGCTCGTCTTCTCGGCGGAACAGTTGAATACGAGTGTAAGTTCCCTCGTCCAGGATCCTCAACAGTATAAAGTCAAGGCCAACATGAGCACCATCATCAGCCGATGATTGATTTGTAAAGTAGGGGATTGATTTATCAAACCCCCCAATAAATAAATCGAGAATAAAATGAAAGAAAAAAAATTAGGACAAAAACTCAAAAACTCGGGCAAATCCCTTCTTTGCGGCTTCACTCTTGTGGAGTTGCTGGTGGGGAGCACGATCTTATTGGTCGTTGTTCTGGCCTCCTTATCCTTGTACAAGACGAGCAACCAAATTGCGGTCGACCAACAGCAGTATACCGAACTACAGCATGATGTCCGGACGAGCATGTATTTCATCACGAGAGATGTCCGTCTGACAGGAGCAGGGCTTCCGATTGAATTCTACGGTTATGTGATGGAAGGTGTAGATAACGAAACCCAAGGGGGCGTCGTAGATCCTGACAGGCTGAAATTGATGGGAAACCTCGATGATCCCTTGAACATGGAAATTTCCAATTATCAAGGCTCGGCAGCCAACTTAACAGTGGATGATTGGAGTTTTGAACACAACCCCTATCCGGATGAATTTTATGAAGACATGGTTGTTATAATAATACCCAACCCGGATTCCGGATGCCGTTTGGGTGAAATCAGGAAGATCACGCATGTGACCCATGATGCAGGAGGAACGAACGAACGATTCAATTTTTCTCCTGGACTTGCCCCTTACATCAACCCTCCGGGGGGTTTATCCGGCACTTGCAACGATTCTAACGATTATGATGGCGGAATGTTATCATTTGTCAATGTGAAGGAATACTGGCTGGATGTTACTGGAAATTATCCAGGTCTGACGGCTGGAGAAAGAGGATACATCGGAAATGGAGAGGGTGGCGTTTTGTACTTGAATCATAACGGGATTCAATTTCCTTTGGCCCGGGATATCGAGAATCTGCAGTTCCAGTACAACGGCGATGCGGACAATGATGGCTTTTTGGATGGATTCATGGAATGGCAGGCGAGTTGGACAGGGGATACAGATCTGGTAAGTCGTATCCGTCAGATCAGAATTTGGGTTCTGGGACGGACACCGAATCCGTTTGTGAGCATTGGCGCTAATATTCCAACGAACCTTCATCTGTACCGAAGACCGGATATTGCCAACAGTCCTCAGAGCGGCCAGGATGATAGACACAGGCGTTTTCTTCTGGAATCCACGGCGAATGTAAGGAATCTTTCCCTAAATATATATAACATGGGAACGAGGTAGCAAGAGAAGAGCGGGAGATACAATGAGATATAAATCGGAGTTAAAAAGACAGAAAGAGGCCGCAAAGCAAAAAGGATCTGGCTTGATAGTCGTCATCTTGGTTATGACCTTTCTTGTGACTGTCGGTGTGAGTTTGATTACTGTGACAAGCATCGGTTCCCGGGTAACAGGAAATGTTCGTGCCCAGCAGGAGGCATTCAACGCGGCAGAAGCTGGATTTGATGTGGCATGGATCGCTGTAGAAGATTTTTTTCTCAACCATGCGTGGACGAGCTTTGATGGGCGTTATCTGACAGAGCCTGCTGGAATAGATATTCCCTTAGATGTGAATTATTTCAGATATTTGACAGACCAGGAATTATTGAATGTCCTCGATCAAGATGGAGACGGAAATCCGGATTACAGCAATGTGATTTTTTTCAAAGTGGAATACATACCTACTGCTGGGGGAGGGACAGACCCGCGTTACACGTATACTGCCTTTTTGATCGATGATGAGGCGGCAGGTGGGATGTCGAATCACGGCGATGCTTTGCTTATCTGCATCGGGACGGCAGGGACTGGGCCGAGGATGTCCACGTCCCGGTTAGAGATTTTGTTAGCTGTGGAACAAAATTAGATAAAATAAAATAAGGAAGAGGGGCAAAATGAAAAATAACAGGAAAATGTCATGGCTAATCTTGCCAGTGATCATTTTAGTGGCTGTTTGTGCTGTGCAATTCTGGGCTCAGCAACAGTGTGATGAATACACAGAAACGTTTACCGAAAATTTCAGAGCAGATGACTACAAAGATCATCAGTGGTGCTCTGTTCGCGGGTGGCCGCCCCGTCCGATTACTCTTGACTGGCTTGGGGCAAATTTTGATGTTTCAGAACCCGCTGGTATGGGAGCTCAGATTTACGTGGTCGATTCGGGCGACTTTGATGGAGACGGCAAACCTGATTTAATAGGGTTGGATATCTCCAACAATTACAGGTTGATTCTGATCAGGAATTATTTTGAAGATGTGAATGGAGATAGAATCGACGATGATGGAATCATCTTTCAGATAGATCCGGCCGAAGTCTATGAGGAAGGCCTTACTGTAGGCGCCGCGTCTCTTTCTGTCGCAGACTATAACAACGACGGGTTGCTTGATTTTTTCTTTTACAAGAATGAACAGGACGAATTTGGATACACGGGATTTGTTGCGGCCATGTACATAAATGAGGGGACAGCGACAGACCCCCATTTTAATCCCCACACCTTGGCGCCCAATTTAGATTTCACGAGCGCATTCATGAGTGCCGGGATCTACTGCAACTGGGCGGCCGACCATTTGTCTTCTGTCGACATTGATGGCGATGGCGATGTGGATGTTTTGGTGATCAGCGAGGATAAGATTTTCTTGGTCAGGAATCCAGGTGCAGGCAATTTTAACCTGAGCAATTTTAGCATTACTGAACTCAATTATGATCAGCCTACGGGTTTTACAGGAAACCGGGGTGGCTCGTCGGTAGATGCCGGTGACTTCGATAAGGATGGAGACATCGATATTATCGGAGGCACGGTTAACGATATCCCCTTTCTGGTTTATTACGAAAACGACGGGACAGGTTATTTCACACGCAAGGAAATACCCATTCCTTTGCCTGAATGTACGGGAACTGTGGGCACCTGTGTTGGGGACTTTACAGGAGATGGCTTGCTGGATATATTTGGGGCGACAGATTTATGGAATAAAGGGGATCCACCGGGCCTGGAAGATGAAGCCAGGATGTGGATGTTCGAGAACGGGGGTACGGTTGATAAGGGAAACGGTCCTGAAGTGGATTTTTCATTTAGGTGTCTTTATAACTGCGTGCCTATTCTTCCTCCACCGCATGATGTGGATATGAGTTCCATGTTGGATTACGATCAGGATGGCGATTTGGATGTTATCCTGGCAGATGCCAACCATTCTGGAGA
>DAOVBT010000318.1 GCA_030670375.1 Candidatus Aminicenantota bacterium
GAAGACCGCGTGCACCACTTGGGCCTGAACACCCTCACTCTCCGGGAGGTTTGTATAATGCTATGATTGCTCCGCTGATTCCGTATGGTATTCGTGGGGCTATATGGTACCAGGGGGAATCAAACGCAAGCCGGGCCTATCAGTATCGCAAACTCTTTCCTGCAATGATAAAGAACTGGCGCAAAGATTGGGATCAGGGGGATTTTCCTTTCCTTTTTGTGCAGCTGGCCAATTTTATGGCTGTCAAGCCCGAGCCGGCCGAGAGTGCCTGGGCGGAGCTGCGCGAGGCTCAGTTGATGACGTTAGCTTTGCCAAATACTGGGATGGCGGTAATTATAGACGTTGGCGAGGCCGACGATATACATCCAAAGAACAAACAGGATGTTGGTAAGCGTCTGGCACTATGGGCTTTGGCCGGGAGCTACAGAAAGAAATTGGTGCATTCTGGGCCTATCTACAAATCAATGAAAATCAAGAGTAACCAGATTATCCTGCATTTCGACCATGTTGGCGGAGGCCTTATTGCAGGACAAGGCGAGACTTTAAAAGGTTTCGCTATCGCAGGGGCGGACAACAAGTTCGTTTGGGCCGATGCAAAGATAGATGGTGATAGCGTTGTGGTCAGCAGTAACGAAGTTTCCGAGCCTGTTGCTGTGCGTTACGCCTGGGCGGACAATCCTATCTTGAATCTCTATAACCGGGAGGGTCTGCCGGCTTCTCCGTTCCGCACTGATGATTGGCCTGGCATTACCATTGACAATAAATAAGGCTCAACAAGATGTCCGCGTAATTTCCGGGTCTTTGGGTGCCTTGAACAGCTTCAGGGACATATCCCAAACTCTCAATCCCTCCTTGACATCTTTTTGTGTCGAGATTATTAATTCTCACGATGGTTGGAGGGAAAAGTCGAGACAAAACCAATAACCGAACATTAATCGTGAAAAGGAATTTCTTATTCCTTATATGATTATGTTAACATTATGACTTCAATCAGAGTATTGCTCTATAGAGAGAGGTATTTATGAAACACTCACGCTTTATCCGTTCGACATTATTCATTGTCCTTTGTGTTCTTTTTATGTCCTGCACCCCTGAACAGCATGTTTTAGAGCCGGAACTGGAAAACAGAGAATCCATATTAGACCGGGAGGTGTTTATCGAGCCTGAACTGCTCACAGAGATTCCTCAAATCCCCCGCTTTTGTGATCAAATAGAGCTCACAAAACACCGGATCAAAGCCGGGAATGTGGAATTGTATGTCGAGGAGGAGGGATGGGGGACACCTATTGTGTTGATCAACGGCGGCCCGGGAGGAACACATCATTATTTCCACCCCTGGTTTTCACGAGCTAAAAAATATGCCAGAGTCATTTACTACGACCAGCGTGGCTGCGGACTCTCTGATTTTAATCCTGGGGAAGGGGGGTATTCTGTCGATCAAGCTATTAGTGATCTGGAAGCAATCCGTAAGGCTTTGGACATAGATAAATGGGTTGTACTCGGGTATTCTTACGGTGGATTTCTCGCTCAATACTACACTATTCATTATCCCGAACACACGGCTGGAATGATTCTTCTTGGGGCCTCTCCAAATGTTCGGGACGACACAGGATCTTCAAGACAAAGAGACTTCATCTCTGAAGAGGAGAAGAACCGACTCAGAGAAGTGCGGCAGCAGCTCATTGAATACGACAAAAAAAATGATATTTCCCGCAAAGAATATATTCAAATTATGATTTACAACAATTTCCTTAACGGTGACTGGAAACGCCAGCAGTTCTACCGTCCCTCCCTGGAAAGAATTGCACAAAATGCTCTCTACGAATGGGATCACGATGAAAATTTTAACGGCATCCTCAACAGCAGCAGAGGCCGGGTCGATTTGACTGGAGCGTTTAACAACAATCCCATCCCTACGTTGATCCTCGAAGGACAATATGACCTAACCTGGGGGGAAAAGAAAAAAGATATCCTTAAAAACAATCATCCCAATGGAGAGATGTTAGTCTTTGAAAATGCGGGACATGGGATTTATGATGAGGATCCGGAAAGATTCTTTTCAGTTTTAAAAAATTTCATCAAAACGCTCCCAAAAATCAAGTCCGGGGACATCGAAGCGTTTAAGACGTCTCTTCTCGAATGGGACAGGGCTCAAAAATCCTCTCCGGACTATATCATCGAGTCGACAGGCTGGGGCCGAAATTCAAATAAAATTCTTGTCCAGTCCTATTCACGCGAATGGCTGGAACAGTTTGAGGTCCCCCGTCAACTGCTCAAAATGGGTTTTGCCCTCTATGACTTTGAAAAATACGAAGATGCACTCCTGTCTTTTGAAAAGATGGAAGCTGCCGCTGAAGAAAAAAATGACAGACAGTACATGTCGATTGCCATTATTTGGCAGGGTCATATGCTGGACCTGATGGGGAAAAGAGAGGATGCCATTTCCCGGTATAAAAAAGTGGTGGCCATGAACCTCGATTTTTCTCCAAGCCACGGTCAATACGGGATGCGGTATAGCGTCACACCTTATGCCCGGGAGAGAATCAAATCTCCATTCAAGCGTGTAGAAAACCGCCAGGTTGACTGAGCCGAAAGCTCGATTGGCTTGCAAGCCATAGACAAAATCTGTTATGTATAAGAAGCCAGTGAATTATCCAATTGTGTGCGAATGAGCAACTGGGAGGAAATGGCATGAGAGAGCATAAATGGTCGGGGAATAGAAAAATTTCTTTACTTTTTATGTTAGGCCTGGGAGTGTATTTAGCTTTTTATGCTGTGAAATGCGGGGAACGGGAGACATATGCAGGTGAAATCGAGCAGGTAGCCCGGTGGATCAGAGCCTCTTCAGTTCAGACCAAGGTGGGAACAACGTGGCCTGCTGTGCCCGGCGACACCAAAACGATAAACAATACTCTTTACAGCGGAACCCCGGGAGTTGTCCTGTTTTTTTTGGAAGCCTTCCATGCGACCGGCGATCAGGATTTCCTGGAAGATGCACGGACCGGTGCAAATTATTTGCTCTCTACTTTGGATAAGGAGAAGGGAGCTGGTTTGTATGTCGGTGTATCGGGAATTGGATATTGTCTGGAGGAGACCTACAAGGCCACAAAGGAGTGGCAGTACAGACAGGGCGTTGAGCGGTGTTTGGATAATCTCAAAGAATGGGCTGAGGAAAAGGAGAAGGGCATCCAGTGGGGTGAGACCACAGATATCATCAGCGGGAACGCCGGCACAGGGCTTTTCCTTCTGTATCTTGCCGAGGAGTGGAAGGATGAATCTGTGTTGGAAATGGCCAAGCAGGTTGGAGATATGCTGGTAGAGGTCGGGATTCCTGCCGAAGAAGGAACAAAATGGGCCATGAATCCCCAGTACCCGCGCTTGATGCCCAATTTTTCCCATGGGACAGCGGGCATCGCCTATTTTCTTGCATCCCTCTATCGGAAAACAGAGGAACAAAGATATCTGGATGGGGCTTTGGCAGGTGCCGAATACCTGAAATCTGTGGCCAAAACGGATAATGATGCTTGCCTGATCTTCCATAATGAGCCTGAAGGGGAAGACCTTTTTTATTTGGGATGGTGCCATGGTCCTGTAGGGACGGTACGGTTGTTCTACAGGCTTTTTCAGATCACTAACAAACAGGAATGGA
>DAOVBT010000057.1 GCA_030670375.1 Candidatus Aminicenantota bacterium
ATTCAACTTTCTTGCCAGGGCTGCCGCCTCCTTTTCTGTATCATCTTTGCCGACGACGCCCAGGATATCGGCATCCCGCACACCGACCCAGGAGCGGATGTGGAATCGAGCGATAAACCCTCCTCCGACAATCCCGATGCCAATTCTTTTTTTCCTCATTTTTATCCTCTCTCTCATGCGTTATACAATTCTAAAAGGCCAAATCCGAATTCTAAAAATCTAGCTCTCTATTCTATCCACCTGCTTGTGTTTGTGCCGATCGATCATCCTTCACAAAAAGCAAAAATGCGACAGCACATAAAACGGTCAAAAAACAAGGAACGATAAAAACATGGGTCCAATTCGTTCCTGCATTTGTCGTGAAAAAATCCCGGATCCATCCGGCAAAAAGGCTTCCGATGTAACTGCCGAGGCCATAGGTAACCAGCATGATCAAGCTTTGCGCCGAATGCCGGATATCCCTCGGCGCAATCGTATCCACATAGATAAAAGCCGCTGCAAAGAAAAACACGAAACAAAAACCATGTAGGCTCAACGAGGCGATCACAAGCCAGGAAGGTTGACCGATGGCAAAAATGATATACCGAATGGGCCAGGCCAACACCCCGAGGACAAGGATGTTTCTAATGCCGATCTTGGAGATGAAATAAGGCAACATTATGGCCAGAACAAAAATTTCAGCCACCTGGGCAATCACCATCACTCCCGGGACACTGGCGCTCGAAAGTCCGATCTTGTCGGAAGTCAAAAAGGGCGCGGTCAACACATAATAAAACATCAGCTCCGTGGCCACGACAAAGGAAATGATCACAAAAGCCAGGAAGTTTCTGTCTTTCATCATCTTGATGGCTTCCAAAAACGCCCAGGGCTTAGTGCCTTCTTTTTTGGGTGGCGTATTCGGCAGGCCAAATGCCTGGAATCCCATGATGATGGAGAAAATCCCGGCTAACAAAAGCGTGTCTCCTTGAAGAGCGAGGGCTTCTTCGGCTTGAGCGAAATGCCTCCATCCCATCAGCACCAACCCTGCCACGATCCATCCGATCGTCCCCCAGACCCTGACGATCCCGAATTCTTTTTCCGAGTCCTTCAAGTTGATAAAAGCCACTGAATTTGTTAGCGCAAGGGTGGGCGCATACAAAAGGCAGTAAAAAAGCATCATCCACATCATGGTGTTATAGTCAGAAACCCTTGAAATAAAAAAAAGCAGTCCACCGCCAACCAATTGGAGGACAGCAATTACCTTCTGGCTGGCAAAATACCGGTCAGCGATCTGTCCCCCGATGAACGGCGCCACGATCGTGGCAAGAGGCAACAAGCTGTAGATGATCCCGACCTGTGTTCCGCTGAAGCCAAGTTCATTCAACAAATAATCTGACAGAACAGGACTCCAAGCACCCCAGATCGCGTATTGCAGGAACATCATCACACAAAGGCGAAATCTCACCCCCATGGCCCCTCTCTTTTTCCAACAATGCCACGGATGGTCTTCATCAACGAAAACACTGCCATCACCGTAAAATAAGCCATTTTTGGAATAAAAATAAAATATATGTATTTGGATGACCTGTCAATACAAAACAGATAGCGCCAAAGAAAATATTCCCGTTGACTTTTTGTCTCTGTTCCTAAAAAATGGAATTCCTGTTTCGGAAAGACCTTCGATGTTGAAAAAGACCCTTTTTTTGTCAGTCCTTTTTCTCCTGTGTTTGTCTTGCAATCGTGTTGCTGAGAAGTGGCAAACTGCTACGTTTCTTTTTTTCGACACCGTTTGTGAAATCAATCTATTCTGTTCTCCATCGGATTTTGAGTCCGCAAAAAAAGAAATGAAAGAGATCTTTCAGGACACCGAAACCCATTTTTCGCCAGGTGCCGAGTCTTATTCTTCCGCCCCAGTGATAATCCTTTACCAAAGAGCTTTAGCCATTTATCACGATTCAGAAGGATGTTTCGATATCACCGTGGCTCCTTTATCCCACATCTGGGGATTCCGCAACCATTCCCATCGCGTGCCATCCTCCGAGGAAATCAACCGGGCTTTGGAAAGAATCGGGATGGACAAAGTCATCCTCAAACCCGATGATCTTCTTCTCATGCCCGGAATGGAGCTCGATTGGGGAGGCATTGCCAAAGGTTTCGGCATCGACCTTGCATCCCAGGCCATGATTCAAGCGGGCATAAAAAACGGATTCATCAATGCGGGTGGAGACCTATATTGTTGGGGAAAAAATCCCGATCAAAAATCCTGGCGGATAGGCATTAAACACCCTCGGGGCAGCGGTGTTTCAGCGATCCTTTATATTGCAGACACCGGAGCAGCCACCACCGGCGATTATCAAAGGTTCTTCATCCACGAGGGCATCCGGTATCATCATGTATTTGATACAAAATCAGGCTATCCCGCCGGAGGCAAACAAAGCGTGACGGTTGTGGGCCCTGAAACGCTGGTTTGTGACGCACTTTCCACTGCTCTGTTCGTCTCCGGCCAGCCGGAAAAAATCCTAAAAAAATTCCCGGATTATGGAGCGGTTGTTATCGATTCGGAAGGAAAGGCTTCCCTTATCGGAAAAGCATACCCGATTCGCCTGGAAAAGTGAGGATCATATTTTCATCGGCATTAATACAGACAGGTACTTGATGTCATCTTCCGTTGCCGGCTTCATCAACACGGCGCTGTTCTCGTCTTTCAACTCAAAATGTATCTTTTCTGATTTTATGGCTGTCAGAAAATCCAATAAATATTGAGAATTGAACCCGATTTCCATCTCGTTCCCGCTGTAATCCACGTCAACCTTGTCTCTCGCTTCCCCTATCTCTGGATTTGAGGAATACAGTTTGATTTTATTCGTCCCGATGTTAAACCGAATTCCCTTTGACCTTTCGGTAGAAAGAAGAGACACTCGCCTTATCGCATCAGCAATCTTTTCTCGCGAGATCTCAAGAATGTCTGGATTTCCCTTTGGGATGACAGCTTCGTAGTTGGGGAACTTCCCCTCGATTATCCGTGAAATCAACGTCCTGTTCCTGACACGGAAAAAGAGATTGTTCTCATCCAGATCGAACTCGACCGTTTCGTCCTCGAACTTTCTCAGTTCATTCAATGTCTTTTTGGAAACAATCTCCTTTATCTCATTTTCCACTTTCAACCCTTCAACAGCAAGGCTCGTATAGGCCAACCTGTGACCATCCGTGCTCACAAGTTCCATCATATCATCTCGCAAAAGCATCAATGCGCCGTTGAGATAATACCTCTGCTCTTGGGTAATCGCATAATAAACGCGGTCAATCATCTCCTTGAATTTTTCCAAAGGTAGCACGATGTTTTTTTCGAATTTTGTTTCTGGCATCTGAGGATAGTCTTCCTTGGGTAAACACAAAACCTTGAACTCACTATCGCCGGAAGTGATTTCCATCATGAGGTCCTTCCCCTCGCTGAAAACTACCTGCTGTTCCTCGGCGAGAGATCGAACGATCTCAAAAACCTTTTTTCCCGAAATCGTGATCGATCCTGTTCCGTCGATCTGAGCTGGAAAATGTGTTTTCAAGCCGACCTCAAGGTCTGTCCCGATAAGCTCCACCTCGCTTTCGGTCACATTGATCAAAATGTTCGCCAGAATTGGCATCGTATTTCTTTTTTCGACGATTCCCTGAAAAAGTTGCAATTCTCGGAGTATATCCTCTTTATTGATTGAAAATTTCATTTTTCCACCTTTCCACAAACTTATTTCTTATTACTAATAAATATAAATTAGATTAAATAATAATAATAATAAAATCAATTGAAAATGTGCAAAACTCATCTAATCTATTGATTTTCCTAATGGATTTGGTTGATCAAAGTGTTTATTTTTTTGTTGAATTCCGTATCTTTTGATCTTAATTTCTCGATTTTTCTTATGCTGTGGAGAACCGTTGTATGATGTTTTCCACCGAATCTTCTACCGATCTCAGGGAGAGAAGTTTTGGTCATTTGTTTGGAAAGATACATAGCGATTTGGCGAGGAAAGGCGATTTTTGGAGAATTATTCTTAGATTTCAGCTGGGATATCTTGATCTTGAACTCATGACTGATGGCTTTTTGGATCTTTTCGACTGTGACGATCGTCATGGATGAATCCAACAGGGTTTTGAGGGCCTCTTTGGTCAAGTCAAGATCGATAGGTTCGCCCTTTAGGGAAGAATAGGCGATAACTCTCCTCAAGTACCCTTCAAGCTCGCGGATATTGGAGTGGACTTTATCGGCAATATAAAGGGCCACACTTTCGGGAAGAGATATTTCTTCCAGCTCAGATTTCTTTTTAAGAATAGCGATCCTTGTTTCTATGTCAGGGGGCTTAAGGTCAGCGATCAGCCCCCACTCAAACCGAGAACTGAATCTTTCTTCAAGATTGGGAATTTCTTTGGGAGGGCAATCGCTGGACATGACGATTTGTTTCTGGCTATCATACAGATGATTGAACGTATGAAAAAATTCTTCCTTTGTTCTTTCCTTTCCGGAGAGATAATGGATATCATCTATCAAGAGGACGTCAACACTTCGGTATTTTTGGCGAAAATCCAAAACTTTGCCGTATTGAAGGTGGTTGATCAAATCATTCATAAACTTTTCCGTTGTTATATACAGGATCTTGAGACCCCGATTGTTATTGAGGATGCTGTGCCCGATGGCATTCATCAAGTGGGTTTTTCCTAAGCCAGCTCCGCCATAAACATAAAGAGGATTGTAAGATTTTGCAGGATTATTCACAACGGCAGATGCGGCCGCATGGGCAAATTGGTTGCAGGAACCGACAACGAAGTTTTCAAATGTGTAATTGGGATTCAAGTTGGGGTTGAGAAGGCCACCATGTTTGGAGCGGCGTTCATGCGGGGAGCGTCTCATAAAATGATCGGGGGTATCTTCAAAAACATATTTTATCTCGAAAGATTTACCAAAAAGTTCAATCGAACATTTGTTTATCAGGTTCAGATAATGAAACGAGAGCCAATCCTTAAAATAGGGATTGGGAACTTTGATGTAAAGACAATTGCTTTCTTGTCCGATGTATATTGTTGGATCGAACCAAGTCTCGTAGCTATTCCTGTCGATCTCCAGCTTGACAGCGTCTTTGATAAGAAGCCAAGGATTAGAGTTTTGTGTGTCTTCCATGAGATAGCTTTAGATTTCCACAGATATTTCCACATCTGTGGAAAACCTTCAGTTTTGCTGAGTAACTTCTGTGGAGAAGGCTCGGATATAATAGCACTCACGATTTTCAAATTCAAGGAAATTGTGTTTTTTTTTGAAATTTCCTTTGGGAGCGAAGATAAAGAGCTAGAAATCGAATCCGATCCAGAATTTTAAATCAAATTTTCCGTAAGATTTGATGCTGAAAGGACTGGAAATATCTGCAAGTTCCAACCGTTTCGCCCATTCGAAGTGTAACGGAAGTCCGAGGAAGAAAAATTGGAATCCAAAACCATAAGAACCGATAGCATCCGCTTCTCTCAAAATCGGGGTTCCCCACGGAGTAAACCCTTCAAATTCGTAGAATTTTGCGGGATATCCTTTGAGTTTTGCACGCGTCATATCAAAAAAGAACACGCCGCGGACTGGGCCAATCTGTCCTATGATTGTATTTGCAGCGTTCACCAGCGGAATTCTGAATTCCAGGTTTGCGTACCATCCCGTGTTTCCGACAATGTTGTAGTAATAAGAGGAGCGGACCTGGTTGTTTCCTCCCCAATAGAAAATATAAGGATTCCTTCCCATGCTGGCCATGACGTTGAGACGGAAGGCAAAAAGTGAGTCTCCCCCTATCGGCAGGTATTGGCGCAGATCAACCTGAGCCGTTGTGTTACGGATAAACCTGCTGGTCACCGGGATGGTTTGGGAGAGGCTGATTCTGAACGTATTTCCCGAGTAGGGACCATACATTCTGAAATTCGTCGTCTCGCCGATCAACGCAGCGGAAGCCGAAAGGGCGTTTCCGTTAAGGAAATATCCGTATGCTTGATTTTGCTGGCCGAGAGCCTGGTTGAAATAGGGATCGTAAAAATCTTCCTCATAATTGAGGAAACTAAGCCCTATCTGGGCTCTGTAATAACGATTGAAAGGGTAAAAACCGTTAAAACTGGCGCCCATCATCGTTCTTGTTGCCATGGCATCTCTGTAGGAGAGGCGTTCGTAATAAATCGGATCCATGTAGCTATAAGGGGTGTAGTAAAAGATGGTGTATTGAAAGGCCTCGGCAATAAATTGGAATCTTCTTTTCAGGTTTGCATACGAAAAAGCATAAGACCGAAAGCTTCTTACTTGATAAGCAAGCAAGTTAAAATTGTGATCTCCCAAAAGATCGGAAAAGGAGAGCGCCGTGCCGCCATAGATCGAGCCATCGGTAGAAATGATTGCGCCGATCGGTGGCCGGTTGTTCAGGAAGAGTTTGCTCAAGCCTTTATACGGCTTAATCTTTTGCTCGTCGATATCAACGGTTACGATCGGTTCAAACCGTTCGAATTCCTCCTCATAGTCCATGTCAGCAAAGCTCATGGATTCTTCCACCTGGCCTTCCAGTTCGCTCTTGAAAATCTGAAAAGCCCCTTTATTGAAAGATGAAAAGAGAATCATGTTGGGTTCATTGGGCATTGGAGAAGGAAAGAAATTGCCGGTTCTCACATCTGTGTATCGCAGGAGCTCTCCGGTTTCCAGATTGAGAGAATAGATATTGTGGGCCTCTTTTTTGTCGCCGGCGAAGAATAGCTCCTTGCCATTCTGTGAAAACGTTGGCGTAATCGTGTTCCCCGCCCCAAAGGTCAATTGCGTTCTCTTTTTCAGGTCGTTGAAGGGAGAGATAAAAAGTTTATCATAGGCATCCATACGGATGGTATAAGCGATGGTTTCTCCATCGGGGGATATGGCTGGCGCTTTTTCGAAAAGATCGTTGGAGGTTAGATTGAGAACTTCTCCGTTCGCAAGGTTCACTTTAAAAATATCATGTATCCCATTCTCGAAAGCTGTAAAAAGAAGCTCGTTTTTGTTGGGGAAAAAGCAGGGGGATGAAGGTTGGTCCTGAAGGATTTTTATATCCTGGACTATTTTCCCCGTAAGGGGATTGACTATAAAAAGAGAGTGTTTTTTTCCCGCACGCCCGAAAAAGGCGATCCGGTCCCCATCTGAGGACCAGGCAAGATCGCTTCCCTTGGATGGATCCACTTCGAATCTTATGAACTCGTACTTGAGTGTGTAGCCCTTTGTGATGTTTTTAATCATTTTGCCATCTTTTGTGGAAAACAGGATGATGTCATAGTCCAAGTCTTTATAATTTGCTAACAAAGCGGCAACGATATCTCCGGATGGAGAGAGGCCAATCGAATAAGCATGATAATAGGGATTCATAGGGAATTCAGGGCCGATCGGGATGCTGTAGTCTTCGGGATTTTCTCTAGTCAGGAAAGGTTTGTATTTCGCACGGAGGTATTTTTTGAACTCGAAGTTGAATTCTTTGACAGGCATATCAAATGCCCGACGTATGGGATTTTGATTCCCTATAAGGGGGGCATTTTTCATGGAGTGCCAGAAATCTCGGATCCCATTTTTGCCGTATTTGTGTTCGATAAAATCAAAAAGGGCATGGCCAAAATCGTAATCCGGCGGCCGAGGGAGCGGATAGCGAGAGTAAAGATGGCCTCCTCCGGTAAGTTCGGGGATGCGGTCATTCAGCGCGGCGTCCCGAACGATCAACGCAGACCAAGGAGCCCAGGTCCGGGTGTTGTATTCGCAGTAACCTTCGAAAATCCATCCAGGAGGAGCGGAGAGAGCGTAAAGCACGCCGCCCGGAGATCCCCAGAGAATGTCATATTCGAAGACATGACTTAGCTCGTGCTCGATGAGGTCATGGATCTCATCGATGGGCATATCCCCTTGGATAGCGATTCGGTACAGGAGAGGCTCCGCTACACCAAGGACGCCTTCGGGGATTTGAAACAAGTTTGTCTGGTAAAAATCTGTGGAGGTTCTGTAATAAAGGAGGGGCACGGAAGCAGAGAGCTGGTGTTTGATATCCTCGCTAATAGATTTGTATGCGCTCTCAGCCAAGTTTGCGATTATTTTAAGGTCACGGGTGTCATCCGCGTAGTAAAAAATGTCGAAGTGGTCGGTTTTGTAGACTTTCCAGTCGAACTTTGTGTAGAGGACTTTATTCTTTCCATAATAAGGGAAGTAGACCATTTGAGAAAAGCTTTGGCTTCCTCCGATTAAAACAATGAAAAAAAGGAAAAAGCATTTTTTGATGACTCGCATGATTTCTCCTCGGTTTTTTATTTGATGAGATATCTTTCTTGGAATTGCTCTCCACCAAGAATCTGGCGAAAGAGCTTATCCCTTACATTTAGCATCATGTCATAAAAGGCAAAGTAGGCGGTCTGATTCGGGTTTTTGTACGCTTTACTCTCTTTAAAAATTCTTGTGTAGAGAGCTTCTCCCGATTGTGTGTCGATGAGGTAGAGCTGAAGAGAAAGGGCGTAAAATCTGCGCTCCTCGATCCGTGATTCTTCAGGGAAGGGCTCCTCGAACCGTCTTTTTTTCGTGGATTTTATCGCTTTCCGGACTTCTTCCGTGTATTCTAGACTTCCGGTGAACAGGAGAATTCCCTTTTTGTCTGGAGAGACT
>DAOVBT010000099.1 GCA_030670375.1 Candidatus Aminicenantota bacterium
TGTGTCATAATTATTTTTATTTTTTAAAATGGGAAAAAGGGCACAAAATCCAGTCAGAAATGGCACATGCTTATTCAATATTGCCCATTTTTTGGAATCAAATGGGATTATTTTTATTGAATTTCTCATTTTTCTTAATTGTGACACAGTCTGGGAGTCAGACGGCGAGGATGTATTGAGCACGACTATACAAAAGGGTAAGAGATCCGGATTAACATTGGTAATGGAACATAGGTTTGGAATGTTCACGCGCAGTTCCGCAGCTGCCGAGAAGATCGGTGAGGGAATGGCGTTAAAAATCTGCACGAGAGCAAAACCATTCCTAAAAGCCTGTATAAAGCCTTTTGATATCACGGAAATAGGGAGGCTTCCTATGCCGAAGGAGAAAGGGTGAGGCGTTAACGGATGGGCGCGCCTACCTGGGTGCGCAGGACCCTCAGGCTCTGGGAGGATATGTCCAGACTGTTCAAGACTCCCTCCTCATCCGTTGCAATCTCGATTTCTGTCGTACCCATACGCAGAACAAGACGACACGGAGAATCCTGTTTTGGTTCGAGGGTGGAAGGGATTTCCATCTGAGGGATGATATAAGCAGAAATCTTCGTGGTCTCTTGAAGGCCACAACGGAATTTTTTTGTCAGAACCATGTACGGAGAAAACATGGGATTGGGCAAAAGGACGGCATCCCTTTTTACATCTGCCGTTTCCGTCCGTTCTTGGCCGGCCACCTGTTTGGTGTTCACGACCTTTCCTTCCGAAAAAAAACTCTGGATCTCCTGGGTCACACCGCTGACCCTCCCCTTAAATGTATATCTTTCGGGAATGAAACTTTTATCTACGCGGATAACCAATCGTTCGATTTCGATGGCAATCGGCTTTGTCATCCTCCCACGCACGGTCAAAGTGAAGCCCAAGTCATCTTCTTCCCAGGAATATTCCTCATATCCCACCTGTTCCTGCATAAAGTAGATGGATAGGGTTCCCGTCTCCGAAGCATAAGGAAACACGCCTGCCATACGGGAGGGAAAGGAAAAAATAAGCAAAAGGAGGCTGCAAAAGACGATATTTTTTCGAATTTTTTTCTATTCCACGACAACAGCTGTCCCGTAAGCCAGGATCTCCGAGGCGCTCTGCATGATCATCGATGTGGTAAACCGAACATTGATGACGGCATTGGCTCCCATTCCTTCGGCTTCTTCGATCATGCGATCGAGTGCTTGTTCGCGCGACTCCGCCATCATTTTGGTGTAGTCACGAATCTCTCCCCCGACGATATTCTTGAGGGTTGCTGATATATCGCGTCCGATGTGCCGGGCCCGGATGGTATTTCCCCGACACAATCCTAAGGTTTTTTTAATCGTTTTTCCCGGGACAAAATCTGTATTAACGAAAATCATTTCTCAACCTCCTTGTACCTTTCCCTCTTGTGAACAAAGACCTGCTCTCTGAGCAGGGATACCAACAGGATCACCACTCCACCAAGAACGGTGAGAATGCCAACCTTCAGAAGGATCGGAGTGGAAGAATCCTGGATGATCCCTTCTACGGCTTTATAGCCGCCAAAAAACAGTAAAATCATACCACCGATCGAGAGAAGAATCCACCCAATTCCGCGTTCCAGACGATTGTAGATCGTGCTCCAGTAGACTTCCCACATTTCTTTTTTAGGTTTTTTTAGTTGCATTTTTCCCATCACCTCCTCAAATTTGCCCATTTCTTCAAACTCTCTCCGACATTCCGCGCACTGCTCGAGGTGTTCTTCCAGCATCTGTTTTTCTCTGTTGTCCAACTCTCCGTCATGATAGGAAGAAATGAGTTCTTTTATTTTCTGATGGTCCATGAATCTCTCCTGATTGATCCCCTATTCAAAACCCATGTATTTTCCGACGATCCCCTTAAGCTTCTTTTTTGCATAAAACAGGGAGGACATCACCGTACCGATCGGTTTCCCGATGAGTTCGGCTATCTCTGCGTAGGAAAACTGCCGAAAATAACGAAGTATGACGATTTCCCTTTGCTCGAAGGAAAGTTTTTCTATGGCTTTCCATAATGTTTCCTTCAGTTCCCGGTCTTCCTTTTCCTCTGTAAGGACGTGAACATCCTCAAGAGGGATCGCGCGCATCCTGTGTTTGCGTTTCAGCTGATCGATGCAGAGATTTCTCAACAAACGATAGAACCAGGGGAAAAACGGTTTGCTGGTGTCAAACATCTTGATCTTACGGAATGCTTTGATAAAGGCATCCTGGGAAACATCCAGGGCATCCTGCTGATTGTGGACAAACCCCAACGCGATATAATAAGCCGAATGCATGTACCTTTTCACGATAGCACCGTAAGCCTCTTTATCTCCCTTCTGCACCACCTCCAATAACTCTCTTTCCGACACCTCTCTGTCCACTTGGACATGAACTTCATCCCCAGGAAAAACCTGGTCCTTGTGCAAAGCCACTTCTTCAGCCATTTCTTTTTTCCTACTCTTATATACGTCGTGGTCTTTGGGTTTATTCATTGGCGAATACTCTTTCTTTGCCGGACAATCTCGTACATAAAAATTGCTGCGGCGGCCGCCACGTTGAGGGAGGTGATTTGCCCAAGAAGAGGGATGGAAAGGACCTTGTCACATTTCTGCCTGACCAAAGGCCTCATTCCTTTCCCCTCAGAGCCAAAAACGAGTCCGACGGGAACGGTGTAGTCAAACTCATGCCAGAGTCCTTCGCCTCCCTCCTCGGCTCCTATCAACCACACCTCTTTTTTTCTCAATTCCTCCATGGTCCGGGCTAAATTTTTAACGCGCGCCACTTTCACATGCTCCAGGGCTCCTGATGCCACCACGGCGACCGTTTCGGTCAAAAGCACGGACCGTCGCTCGGGTATGACGATGCCGTCCACGCCTGCTCCTTCCGCCGTCCGGATGATGGCGCCCAGATTTTGAGGGTCCCCGATGCCGTCCAAAAGCACCAGGAATGGGATTTCCGACGACGCCAGGATCGTATCTAAGGAGGCGTATTCCTTGGCCGCCAAAAGGGCGATCGCCCCCTGATGATGCGGATCTATGCTGTTCAATTTTTTTTGGGGCAAGTAAAAAAACGGTATGCGGTTTTTTTTTGCCCATCCGATAATTTCGGCGACTTTGGCCTTGCCTGCTCCCTCTTGGATGAGTATCTTATTCACCCGCTCGGGTGAATGCTTTACCGCTTCTAACAGGGAATTGAGACGGCTGATTTTTTCTTTTTCTTGAATCCCTTCCCCCTTTAATGTCCTACGAGGATTTTTTCTTTTGGGCCTTTTCGATTTTGGCCCAAGTGTCTCGAAGTGTGGCCGTCCGGTTGAACACAGGTTTTTCTAGAGTAGAATCGCCAGAATCCAGGCAAAAATATCCCTTTCTCAGGAATTGATACCAATCTCCCGGCCTGGCATCGGCAAGGCTCGGCTCGACCTGGCAGGAGTGCAGAATCTCGAGTGACTTGGGATTCAGAGCCGTGCGCCAGTCACCGCCTTCTTCCTCATCGGCGGTATTCTCTCTGGAAAACAGATGGTCATAAAGCCGGACTTCGGCCGGGATTGAGTGAGGGAGAGAAACCCAGTGAAGGGTTCCTCTGACCATCCGGCCATCCTTTGACCAGCCTCCTTTCGTTTCCAGATCATAGGTGCAACGAAGTTGGATAATCTCCCCCGTTTGGGGGTCTTTTGTCACCTCCTCGCACTTTATGTAATAGGCGTGTTTGAGCCGGACTTCTCGGCCAGGGGCCAACCGAAAAAACTTTCTCGGAGGATCTTCCCGGAAATCATCCTGTTCGATGTACAGTTCACGGGAAAACGGGATCTTCCGACTCCCCATGCTCGGGTCCTCGGGATTGTTTTCTGCATCCAGCATTTCGACATGGCCCTCAGGGTAGTTATCGATGATCACTTTTAAAGGCCGTAAAACCGCCATCACCCTCGGGGCATTCTTGTTCAGGTCCTCACGCAAACAGTGCTCCAGCAGAGCGATGTCCACTGTGCTTTCTCTTTTAGCCAACCCGATACGGTCGCAAAAATTCCTGATGGACTCTGGGGTGTATCCGCGCCTGCGCAAACCCGATATGGTCGGCATCCGGGCATCATTCCAGCTGCTCACATGTCCCTCCTCTACCAATTGCAGCAGCTTCCGTTTGCTCATCACAGTGTAGGATAGATTGAGGCGGGCAAATTCGATCTGCTGGGGATGATGGACCTCCAACTGTTCGAGGAACCAGTTGTATAAAGGGCGGTGGTCCTCAAACTCCAATGTGCAGATAGAATGAGTGATGCCCTCGATGGAGTCGGATTGCCCATGGGCCCAATCGTAGGTGGGATAGATGCACCACTTATCACCGGTCCTGTGATGTGTCGCCCTGAGGATACGGTACATCACGGGGTCCCGCATGTTCAAATTCGGAGAGGCCATGTCGATCTTTGCCCGAAGAGTCCGGGAACCATCCGGGAATTCCCCATTGCGCATGCGCTCGAGAAGATCCGCATTCTCCTCGACTGACCTATTCCAATAAGGGCTGTTTTTTCCCGGTTCTTTCAGCGTGCCCCTGTATGCCCGGATTTCATCCGCACTCAGGTCGCAAACATACGCCTTGCCCTTCTGGACAAGTTGCACGGCATATTCATACAATTTCTCGAAATAATCGGAAGCGAAAAAAAGACGATCTTCCCAATCGAACCCGAGCCAACGGATGTCCTCTTTGATGGACTCCACATATTCCATTTCTTCTTTGATAGGGTTGGTGTCATCGAACCGCAGATTGCAAAGCCCTTGATACTCGGCAGCGAGACCAAAGTTCAGGCAGATGGATTTGGCGTGTCCGATATGAAGATACCCGTTCGGCTCAGGAGGAAAACGGGTATGGACGCGCCCTTGGTTTTTGTTCGTCTTCAGGTCCTGGTCGATGATGGTCCGGATGAAATCTCTGTCCTTCATGGCTCCGCCTCCTCGTTCCGTGTCGACCCGTGCCGTTTCAAATAGCCCAACATTTCAGAAACCCGCTGGCTGCAATTCTTCAGGGACCGGGGCAGTTTCAACCTTGTTCCCTTCTCCACCAACGGTATGAATTTGTCCAAATCCAGGCCTGACCCTCGCGTAGTAAGAGCAATGCGGAGAGGATGATAAAGGTCTCTCCCCTTGCATCCCGTTTCCTGCTTTATTTCTTGAGTAATGGTTATAAATCGATCATAGTCGAACCGCTCGACGGACGCGATCTTTTGCCCAAATAAGCTTATGACTTTGGATGCACAATCCCCTTCCATTTCCTTTTTTGTTTCCTCATCCATCTCCAGAGGGGAGTATTGGAACAACGTGGCCACCTGAGAGGGAAAATCCGCGAATCGGTCCACACGTTCGATGAATATTTTCACCACCGTTTCCAGCCAGTCCCAATGGGCTTCTGTCATTTCTTCTGGTAAAAGTTCAGCCGCTTTCATGTGAGGATAGGCCATCTCTGCCATTTGCCGCACAGACAAGGTTTTGGCATGCTGGCGATTGATCCAGTAGAGTTTATCATAATCAAAAATAGCGGCTGACCGGCTTACCTTTTTCAAATCAAAAAGCCGGACCAGTTCCTCCCTGGATAAAACCTCCTTATCCTCAGGGGGGGCCCATCCCAACAGAGCCAGATAATTGAAAAGAGCGGAAGAGAGCACGCCATCCTTCTGGAACTGGTCAACGGCCGTGGCTCCATGACGTTTGCTCAACCTCGCATGGTCCCTTCCCATCACCATCGAAAGGTGGGCAAAATGCGGCGGGACACAAGATAAAGCCTGGTAAACTAGAACCTGGCGGGGTGTGTTGGAAATATGATCCTCCCCCCTTATCACATGGGTTATTTCCATCAGGGAATCATCCACCGCAACGGCAAAATTATAGGCCGGATGTCCGTTGGATCGGACAATGATGGGATCTCCGATCAAGCCCAAATCAAACTTGAGCTCGCCCCTCACAAGATCTCGGAACACCAATTCTCCTCGATCCGGAGTTCGCAACCTCACGGAAGCTTTTTCCCCATCCTGAATCCGCTGAAGGGCCTCTGCTGAGGAAATATTTGCACATTTCCCGCTGTAGATGGCCACGCCATTTTTTGCCAGCGCTTCCTTTCTTTCCGCCTCCAGGTCTTCCAGCGAGCAAAAACAGTTGTAAGCTTTTCCTTCATTCAGGAGTCTTTGTGTGTAATCTTTGTAGATATCCAACCTGAGAGATTGTCTGTAGGGGCCAAAAGAACCCCCGACTTCTGGGCCTTCATCCCAATCCAATCCGAGCCACAGCAGGTCTTCCTTCAGTTTTTCCTCATATTCCAAGGCAGACCGCTCGATATCCGTGTCCTCGATCCTCAAGATAAAGGTCCCTTTTTGCTGGCGAGCGAACAGCCAATTGAACAGAGCTGTCCGCGCATTTCCCACATGCAGAAATCCCGTGGGACTGGGCGCAAACCGTACTCTGATGTTTTCCATCGCAGATAATACTAACCTGAACTATTCATAAACATGATTTTTTTACAATTCAAGGAGCGCTTGCGCTATTGCTGCAATCGCCTCCCCTTGTCCGACAGGTCCCATGCCTTCATTTGTTTTAGCCTTTATGCCGAGGTCGTTTGCCTGTATTTGGAGAAGGGGACACAAAATCTGTTTCATCCTGTCGATATGCGGACCGATCTTGGGGTATTCCGCGATTATGATGCAATCTATGTGATGGACTCTCCCGTTTTTTTTCCGAACTTGGCCCATGATGATTTCCAACAGTTTTGTTCTTTGAATATTTCGATATCGGGGATCGGTATCCGGAAAATATTGTCCGATATCTCCCTCCCCGATGGCTCCCAACAGGGCATCGATGATGGCGTGTATTAAACAATCCCCGTCTGAATGCCCGGTCAATCCTTTAGAAAAGGGTATTTTGACTCCTCCAAGAAAAAGCTTTTTTCCCTCTTGAAGTCTGTGGATATCATACCCAATACCGATTTTAATCCTCAATGAACGCCTCCGCTAT
>DAOVBT010000143.1 GCA_030670375.1 Candidatus Aminicenantota bacterium
CGACGAAGTCGAAAAACGCACTTTGAATGCTCAAACTGAATTAAATGTGGCCGCCGATGTTCAAATGGTTAAAGATATCAACGAGATCGCCAAATATGGAGTCTTCGGAACACCCGGATTGGTCATGAACGGAAAGATCAAAAGCTCGGGACGAATCCCTTCCCTCGAGGAAATCAAAACCTGGATCCAGGAAGAAATGTGAGTATTTTATTCGTCTGTTATGGGAATGCGTGCCGCAGCCCGATGGCCGAAGGGCTGGCAAAACTGAGCATGGGAGAACAAGTCAGGATCGAAAGCGCAGGCCTGGCACCCATACTGAACGGCGCAACCCACGATGCCATCGAAGTTCTCAACAAACTGTATGACATCGACATTTCACACTATGCGGCAAGAAGTGTTGCAGATATCCAGATTGCTCTTTTTGACCACATCATCATCCTGGATGCCTATGTGTTCGAAGCGCTCAAAAACCGCTATCCCTCTTTATCGGATACGTTCACTCTTTGGGATATCGAAGATCCGTATGGCCAAGACATAAGTGCCTTCCGAAAAACAGCGGAAACAATCAAGAACTTGATCAAAAAACACCTCGTCCCACTCTACAGCGAATGATCTATTCCATCCCCCACACATAATCAAGACTTTCGATTGAATTCTAAAACTGCCCGAGTACCCCACGGCCCGAGTCCGATCAGCTTCAGTTTGCTCCCAAAAGTTTTGGGGGGCGATACAGAGACTTCACTCATTTGAGTGGTCCTCGGGAGCTCCCATACTAACAACAAAATCAGAAATCAAACCGAGCATGCGTTCAAAGTGTTTAGGATCGGAGTAAACATGGTCGGCCCCTTCGATGACCTCCAGATAACAATCAGGGATGAGTTCAGCCGCTTTCCGGCTTTGCTCTAGCGGGACGGTTTCATCTCGATCACCGTGTACAATCAGGGTGGGCACTTTTATATTTTTAGCAAAGGCATAACCGTTTAACCTTTCCGCATCTGCAAAAAAAGAATAATTTAGCCTTAAGTTTTTGCCATCGGCTCCCTCGACAGTGATAGAGCCTTCCTGTTTCCAAGCTTCGATATCTATATCATGGTCCCGTGCGATAAGCAGGCCCAGATAATCAGAGACGGGAGATTTCAAGGCTAAAACAGACAAATCATCAGATTGGCCGGCGGTCAGGATGCTGGCAAATCCTCCGAAACTCGAGCCCACAAGCCCAACACGTTGGTATCCGGAATCCTTCACGAACCGGATCGCACTCTGCACGTCATCCACAGCTTCGGAAATCGTTATGTCAGCAAACTCTCCCGCACTTTCTCCGTGTCCAAAAAAATCGAACCGGAAGGTCGAGAATGCCTTCTGATTCAATATTTCTTCCAGCCTCACACAGGTGCGGCCATCCTTGCTCGTGGTGAATCCGTGACACAAAACGATGAGTGGTTGGCGTTTGTCACCTGTGGGATCGGACAAATTCCCGCAGAGCTGATGACCTTTGCTGTTCTTAAAATAGATTTTTCGCTTCATTTCATAATTGGGAATTTGCGAAGTCCCATTATATAATACTGGACACGGGCAATGCACCAAATCCTCAAAAGCAGGAGCACAAGATAATCATGGGCCAATGCATCCGCTGCGGTAAGGAATCGAATCTCATTTCTTCCCCACTCGACACTTGTGTGGATTGCATTCGGAATCACTTCGATGATGTTAGGTTTCATCTGGAAACGGTTCATGCAAGAAGCAGAGAAATTTTTTCCCTCCCACCCAAACCTCCAGAATCAGGTCATGGCATATTATGCCAGTTCTGCGTCAATCAATGTCGGATTCTGCCAGGAAAGATGGGATTCTGTGGGACAAGATTAAATGTCGGGACAAAGCTTATCGGCGGAAGGCCCAACGAAGGGAATTTCACCTGGTACGACGATCCTCTCCCCACAAACTGTGTGGGGGATTGGGTCTGCCCAGGAGGAACAGGTTGTGGTTACCCCGAATATTCCTATTCCAAAAAGGCCGAATACGGTTACAAGAATCAAGCGGTTTTTTTTCACTCCTGCACTTTCAACTGTCTTTTTTGCCAGAACTGGCATTACAGGACACAATCCACAAAAAGGGGAAAAAAGGGTCCGGATTTCATCGTAAACGGCGTGGATGAGAGGACTGCCTGCATATGTTATTTTGGGGGCGATCCCACACCCCATCTACCATACGCCATACATACATCAAAGCTGGCTCTGGAAAAGAAAAAAGGAGGCATTCTGCGCATCTGTTGGGAGACCAACGGCGCGATGAATCCCAAACTTTTGGAAAAAGTGGCAGAACTCTCTTTGATAAGCGGTGGATGTGTGAAATTCGATCTTAAAACATGGGACGAAGGGCTTCACTTCGCCCTCTGCGGTGTCTCGAACAGCTGGACTCTTGCCAATTTCAAACACCTAGCAGGGCTCCTTCCCAAAAGGCCCGATCCCCCATTCTTGTTGGCATCCACCTTGATGGTTCCAGGCTATGTCGACGAACTGGAAATCGGTCAGATCGCTGCGTTTATCGCATCTCTCAATCCTGATATCCCGTACAGCCTGTTGGCATTCCACCCCCAATTCCAGATGCAGGACCTCCCCCCCACATCCCGAAAGCAAGCTCAAAGATGTCTGGAAGCGGCTCGATCGGCAGGGCTAAGGCGCGTTAAAGTCGGAAACCTTCACCTATTGACCTAACCTGAATAATCCAGGTTAAATTATTCTCTTTCATTTTGCGTGGATCAATCACCGAAATTTTTGAAAATCTGCACCAAAGCGAGGGGATACCTAATGGAAGAAATCGGTTTACTTTTGGTAGACGATCTTACCGCCCACGATGGTGTACAGAACTTCCGTCGTCGGGATTTTTTCTTCAGCTATTGTCATGATATCTTTGGAAAGAACGGTGATGTCAGCCAGTTTTCCGGGTGTCAGGGAACCCACTAGATCTTCCTGGAATGCGGCATAGGCCCCGTTTATCGTGTAAGAACGCAAAGCCTCCATCCGGCTCATCTTTTGGTCCGGAAAAAAGACCTTTCCTTCCCATGTCATGCGTGATACCGTCGCATAATAACAGGCAATAGGATCCACATCCTCGACTGGAGCATCAGTCCCGTTGCAGATAACAGCTCCTGTTTTCATCAGTTTTTGCCACACATAGGCTCCCTCTTCAGCCCTCTTTTCACCCAATCGTTTGAGGACATAAGGACCATCGGATGTGCAGTGGATCCCCTGCATCGAGGCGATCACACCCAACTGGCCAAAACGTGGGATGTCATCGAGGTGCAGATGCTGGGAATGTTCGATGCGCCACCGCAGGTCTTTTTTCTCAGGATAAGCCTTGAAAGCCTCCTCATAAATGTCCAAGACCTCCCGGTTCGCCCTGTCCCCGATGGCATGGATATTGAGCTGAAAATCATTTTCGATGGCTATCTTGGCCGTTTCTTTGATCTCTTCGACAGGAGACGTGTTCAATCCCGTGCTGGATGGAAGATCGGTGTAAGGCTCGAGGAGCCAAGCCCCATGAGGACCCAAAGCTCCATCGATCAGGCGTTTGATCGAACGTACCGTGAGATGATTGTCTCCCATCCCGATTATTCTGTATTCGGAAAGACGTTCTCTCAATTGATCATTGCTGGCAGAAGCCATGACATAAAGTCTCACTCCGAGTTTTCCCTGTTCTACAAATTCCTTGAACAGATCGATAGTTCCATACGAGGATCCTGCATCATGAAAGCTGGTAATTCCTTTGGCAATGCACTCTTTATCCGCCAGTTCCACGATCTTTCTCCGCTCGGCATCGACCTGGTCGGGGGTGCGCTCGTCCATGTAATGGCTCTGGGCTCTCCGGACCAATCCTTGTGCCGTTTCCCTGAACACGCCGATCGGATTTCCCTCCGGATCCTTTACGATCTCCCCTCCTGGGGGATCAGGAGTATCCTTTGTAATGCTCCCCAATTCCATAGCTTTGGTATTGGCATACCCAGAGTGTCCGCTGGCATGGGAGAGAAAAACAGGATTATCAGGAGAAACTTTGCTCAGTTCATGATGGTAGGGTAAACCATCGACATTGGGTTCGGGAGTTTTGTCCCACTTTTCCTGGTGCCATCCTCTACCCAAAATCCACTCCCCGGGCTCGGCATCCTTCACGGCTTCCGCGACCATGGCTATGACTTCATCCCAGTTTTTAACGTTCATCAAGCCCAGTTGCATTTTTGACCGTCCTATGCCTGTGAAATGGCCATGGCTTTCGATGAATCCCGGGATGGCCAACGTGCCGTTCAGATCGATGACCTGAGTGGCCTCTCCGACATAGGATTCGATCAGCTTATCATTTCCGACAGCTACGATCGCACCGCCTCGAACCGCCAGAGCCTGAGCTTCTGGCAGAGATTCATCGACCGTTACGATCTTCCCATTCTTCAAAACAAGATCTGCCGGTTCCTTTTTCGCGCAGCCAAAAGACGAAACCAGCATAAAAACCATAATAAAAACGAAAAAAGCATTGGGAATGAGTTTTTTAAACATGATGATCCTCCATAAATATGGACCTGAACTATTCAGGATGGGAAAATTATTCTTGGATTCTGTGATAATGTCAAGACAAATCAGACCAATCCCCGTCGATGTCTTTCCCCATGTTGATTGTCTTGGCGGAATTCTATATGATTGACTGACCTGAGTTATGGAAAAATCACAATGACAGAAACCATAGGCCGTGAGATTCGGCTGAAAAACCGCCCGATGGGCATGGCGACCGAGAACGATTTCGAGCTTATCGAGGTCATGATTCCTGCAATCGAGGAGGGGCAAATCCTCGTGCGGAACGCTTACATCTCCGTCGATCCTTACATGAGGGGACGCATGGGGGAGCGGGAAACCTACATCGCTCCTTTCGAACTGGGGAAACCTCTGGATGGCGGATGTGTCGGTCAGGTTATCGAATCCAGATCGGAAAAGTTCCAGGAAGGCGATTTTGTCCTGGGTAACAAGGGATGGCGGGAATTTTTCATGACGGATGGCCGAGGACTCGTCCCGATCGATCCCGATGTGGCTCCGATCCAGAACTATCTGGGTGTTCTTGGAATGCCCGGGTTTACGGCTTATGTGGGACTATTGGATATCGGAAAGCCTAAGGAAGGCGATACCGTCTTCGTTTCAACGGCTGCCGGTGCTGTCGGTTCTCTTGTTTGCCAGATTGCCAGGATCAAGGGATGCCGGGTGGTCGGAAGCACGGGTTCGGAAAAAAAGGTCGCTTGGCTCCAGGAAGAAGCCGGTATAGATGCGGCTTTCAACTACAAGGCAACCGACAACCTGTTGGACGAACTCCAAAAACAATGCCCCGATGGGATCGACGTCTATTTCGATAATGTGGGGGGCTCCCACTTGGAAGCAGCCATAGATTCCATGAATAATTTTGGTCGAATCGTCCTTTGCGGGATGATATCCATCTACAATGCCACAAGACCGCCCCGCGCCCCGAGAAATCTCGTGTCTGCTATATCCAAACGCCTGTCTCTCAAAGGCTTTATCGTTTACGACCACAACGACCGCATGCTCCCCTTTCTGCATGACATGGGGCAATGGATAAAAAAAGGGCACATCCATTGGAAGGAAACCATCGTCCATGGGATCGAAAACACCCCGAAAGCTTTCCTTGCCCTCTTCACCGGCATAAGCTTCGGCAAGATGCTGGTCAAACTCTAACATCGAAGATCTTTTGAACGATAAAAATCTCCCTTTTTATTCGCTTGCCATGACAGGGTATTTCTGTAATCATATATCTCATCAATAAAGAGGAGGTCCGGATGAAAAACAATCATTATCGATGGCTTTTCAGATTTATAACTGTGTTGCCCGTATTGCTTCTACTCATCTTTGTCCCTTTAGGATGTAAAAAGGGTGAAGAGGTAAAAAAACCTTCAGAAACCATAGAGCATCCAGTTGCCACAATAATCCCAAAGGAACT
>DAOVBT010000032.1 GCA_030670375.1 Candidatus Aminicenantota bacterium
CAGCAAAAAAAACCGAATTCGCTGATCCTATTAACCGAAGTTCCGAATCCCCACATGTTTGGCGTGGCGGAGCTTGAAGGAGGACGGGTGGTGAGGCTGGTGGAGAAGCCCAAAGAGCCTGCCAGCAATCTGGCCCTTGTCGGTGTTTACATGTTCGATGCGCATATTTTTGAAGCCGTGAAGGCTATCAAACCTTCTTGGCGAAATGAGCTGGAAATTACAGATGCGATCCAATATCTTGTCGAACATGGGTATGAAGTCCAACCTCATGTCGTTACAGGTTGGTGGAAAGACACCGGAAAAATCGAGGACATTCTCGAGGCAAACCGGTTGATATTGGAGACGATATCAGGGAGTAATCAAGGCAACGTGGATGACACCTCCAGGATCAACGGTCAAGTGGTGATTGAACAGGGCGTCGTTGTCAAAAACAGCATCATCCGTGGTCCGGCAATTATCGGGGAAAATTCAGAGATTGCCGATTCCTACATAGGCCCTTTTACCTCCATCCAGAATAACTGCAAAATCATTCATACAGAGATCGAAAACAGCATCGTGTTGGAAAAAAGCGAGATCGTTGAAGTCGGTAGCCGGATAGATGAGAGCCTGATCGGAAGGGAAGTGAAGATCTTCAAGTGTCCTCCTAAGCCTTCTGTTTACCGGTTCATGGTCGGAGATAAGAGCGAAATCGGGATAAAATAGCCTGGATTTTCTCGGGAGGAGAAAATATGATTGACGGTGTAAAGACAAAAAAGCTGGGGGTAATACCTGATGAGAGGGGGAGGCTGATGGAGATTCTCCGGAATGACGATGAACTCTTCCTTCAGTTTGGACAAGTTTACATGACCACAACGTATCCCGGTGTTGTCAAGGCTTGGCATTTGCACAAGGAGCAGACTGACAATGTAGCTTGTGTACAGGGGATGATCAAGCTGGCCTTGTATGACGCAAGAGAACAATCCCCGACCTTCAAACAGGTTGATCAGTTTTATCTAGGCCTGCACAATCCCCTGCTCGTGCAGATACCGAAGGGCATTTATCATGGATGGATGTGTGTCAGCCCTGAAGAAGCCATAATCGTGAACATACCCACAGAGCGCTACAACTATGACAGTCCCGATGAATTTCGAATAGATCCCCACGATAATGATATCCCTTATGACTGGGAGAGGAAGGATGGCTGAAAAACGCGACTTCCGAGACAAAACCCTGTTGGTCACAGGGGGAGCAGGTTTTATCGGGAGCAATTTTATCCACTATATGCTGAATAATTATCCTGATTGCAAAATCGTCAATCTTGACAAACTCACCTATGCTGGCAATTTGGATAATCTCAAGGATGTGGAGAATGATCCAAGGTATGAATTCATCCACGGTGATATCCGGGATAAGGAGCTTGTTCAAAAGATTTATAAAAAAGTCCATGGTGTCGTGCACCTTGCTGCTGAGACCCATGTGGATCGGTCCATCGTGGATGCCGGTGAATTTGTATTGACCGATGTTTTTGGAAGTTTTGTTTTGTTCGAAGCTATGAAGAATGCGAACATCGAGTTTTTCATTCATGTGTCCACAGATGAAGTCTACGGAAGTCGAGACCAGGGATTTTTCAACGAAGAAGATCCGTTGAATCCTTCCTCTCCGTATGCCGCAAGCAAAGCCGGGGCAGATCGATTGGCTTATTCTTACGTGGTCACATACGATCTCCCGATCATCATCCTCAGACCCAGCAATAATTTTGGCCCTTATCAATATCCGGAAAAGTTTATCCCTCTTTTTGTCACCAATGCCCTCGAGGACAAAAACCTTCCCCTGTATGGAAAAGGGACGAATATCAGAGATTGGCTGTATGTGGAGGACAACTGTCGGGCCATTGACATTGTTATGGGCAACGGGAAATTGGGAGAGGTTTACAATGTTGGCGCAAATAACGAGGTGAAAAACATAGATATCGCCAAAAGGATCGTGCATCTTTTGAAAAAACCAGAGGATTTGATCAAGTTTGTGAGTGACCGCTTGGGCCATGATAAAAGATATGCGCTTGACTGTGGAAAAATTCATGCCTTTGGATGGAAACCGGAGAAAAATTTTGAGGAGGCGCTGGCCTTATCTGTCCGTTGGTATCAAGAGAATCCCGAATGGTGGCGCAAAATCAAGGAAAAGAGCAAGGACTTTCAGGATTTTTACACGAAATATTATGCGAAACGGGAGTAACGTTTACGTTTATTAGCCTGGATAGTTCAGGTTAGGAGGATAGATGAAAGTACTCATCACGGGGATCACAGGTTTTGCCGGAAGTCATCTGGCCGATTACATCTTGGACAACCATCTCGATGTTCAGGTCCATGGATTGATCCGTTGGCGGAGTCGGATGGAAAATATCCTTCATATCGAGGACCGGATACATCTCACGGAAGCCGATCTCAAAGATATGTCATCGCTAAAAAAAAGCCTAGCTAAAGTTCAACCTGATCGCATTTTTCATCTTGCTGCTCAGAGCTTTGTGCCCGCATCGTGGAAATACCCTGCGGAAACGTTCGCGATAAATGCTATCGGTCAAATCAATCTTTTTGAGGCTGTTCTCAGCCTTGGAATCTCACCCAAAATTCAGATTGCAGGATCCAGTGAGGAATATGGGCTGGTCAACTCGGATGAGATCCCGATGAAAGAAACCAATCCCCTTAGGCCTCTAAGCCCCTACGCCGTAAGCAAGGTAGCCCAGGATCTCTTGGGCTGGCAATTTTATAAGAGCTATGGCTTGAAAGTCGTCCGGACACGAGGATTCAATCATACGGGTCCCCGGCGAGGAGAGGTTTTCATCTGCTCCAATTTTGCCAAACAGATTGTCGAGATCGAAAAGAAAAAAAGAGAACCCGTTATTTATGTCGGAAACTTGGAGGCCAAAAGAGATTTTACGGATGTGCGAGATATGGCCCGTGCTTATTGGTTGAGTTTGGAGAAAGGAGAAGAGGGAGAGGTCTACAATCTGGGAACAGGGAAGACCTATTCTATGCAGGAAATCCTGGATATGTTGCTCACCCTAAGCAAAGTCGATGTGAAAATCGAGATTGATCCGGATCGCTTGAGACCATCGGATGTTCCCGTTCTTTTATCAGATAGCTCCAAATTCAAAAAATTGACAGGATGGGAACCCCAGATTCCGTTTAGCCAATCTCTTCAGGATTTACTGGAATACTGGAGGGAAAGGATTTAGATTGAAAATTTTCATAACCGGAGCGACCGGCTTTGTCGGTTGTTATCTCCGAAAATTCTTGAACTCTCCTGAACATCGCATTTGGGGGTCGGCTTATCCTGACGTTCCCGAGGCTTTTTCCGAGGACAAAATTTTCTATCTGGATATAAGATCTGAGAAGGATGTCTTCAGGCGCGTTCAGAAAATTAAGCCTGATTGGGTATTTCATCTTGCCGCTATCTCCAATGTCCGGCATTCTTGGAGCAGGCGAAAAGAAACCCTCGAGACCAATATAATAGGGACACTCAATTTGTTTGAAGGTATTCGGGAATTTTCCCCGGATGCCAGGGCCATATTTGTCAGTTCTTCTGATATCTACGGGACGAAATCGCTCTCGGGAGATCCTTTGACGGAAACGGAAGAAGTGTTGACCATGAATCCCTATTCCTACACCAAATGGAGTGCCGAACTTTTGAGTGAGTTCTACACACGAGTAGAAAATTTGGATATCGTGATTGCCCGACCTTTCCCACATACAGGCCCAGGACAGAGTGCGGATTTTGTTTGTTCCGATTGGGCGTACCAGATTGCCCGGATCGAAAAAGGGCTGAGTGATCCGGTGATTAATGTGGGAAATGTTTCTGTCGAAAGGGATTTCACAGATGTGCGTGATGTGGTGCGTGCTTATGTTAGGCTTATCGAAAAGGGGAAAACGGGTGAGGTGTACAATGTGTGTTCAGGTCGATCCTACTCTCTCGAAAGCATACTCAAACGGCTTCTCTCTTTCACGCAAAAAGAAATTTCGGTTCGAGTAGATTCACGAAAATTGAGGAAAGTGGACATTCCGCGGCTTGTGGGAGATAACAAAAAGATCAAAGAAGCCATTTCTTGGGAACCCCAAATCCCGATAGAGCAATCGCTGGAGGAACTACTGGACTACTGGCGCCAGCGCGTTTAATTAGATATCCAGTTCCAGTTGGTTTTTTTGGGCGGTTTTCCGGTCTTGTTCGATAGTTTCCAGAACTTCTGCAGTCACATCTCCGGTGGGGTAGTGGCCATCGAAACACGCTCCGCAGAACTGGGTGATCTTTTTGTTCCCGGTTTGGACAGCCTTCTTTAACGATTCCAGCGACTGGTAGATCACCTTATCTGCCCCGATCTTTTTAGCTATCTGATCGATTGTGGCATTGCGAGCGATGAATTCGGATTTTGTTTGCATATCTATCCCGTAAACACACGGGAATCTCAGGGGTGGAGAATAGGAACCAAAATAGACTTTCTTCGCGCCGCATTCCCTGGTCAGTTCAATGATAGCCCGGGATGTGTTGCCCCGCACAATACTGTCATCTACCAGGAGAACATTCTTGCCCTTGACTTCTGAAGGAATCGGATTGAGCTTATGCCGGACAGATGTCTTCCGTTCTTGGTCGGTTGGCATGATGAATGTGCGGCCGATGTACCGGTTTTTGACCAACGCCTCCCTGTATTTCAAATTTAAACACCTTGCGATCTCGATGGCTGCATCGCGGGCGGAGTCTGGTACAGGAACAACCACATCTATATCCAGATTATGCTTTTTTATCTCCTCTGCTAAAAACATCCCCAGATTGACCCGGCAATCATAAACATTGACGTTGTCGATAAAGGAATCGGGACGGGCAAAGTAAACCCATTCAAACAGGCAGGGGGAGTGGGGGCATCGGGCCAACTGGCGTGTGTGAAGTTGGTGCTTCTCATCGATAAAAAGAACTTGCCCAGCCCCAACGTTTTTGATATCAGAGAAGTTTGTGATATTCAAGCTGACGCTTTCCGAAGCGATCATGTAGGATGGCAAAATCCCATCTTTCCTCTTTCCGTAAACAAGCGGTTTTATCCCGTAAGGATCTCTGAAAGCGACCAAACCTCCTCCGGCGATATAAGCGACGACGGAATAACTTCCCTTCACCTGTTTGTACACTTTATGGACCGCACGAAAAATGTTCTCTGGTTCGATATGATTGATGTTTTGGACAGAAAGTTCTTGGGCGAAAACATTCAGAATGATTTCCACATCATTGTCCGAGCTGAGATGTCGGTGATATTGCTCCAACAAAATTTTGTTTAATTCCGCATAGTTGATAACATTTCCGTTGTGCGCCATGATGATCCCGAAGGGAGAATTGACGAAAAAAGGTTGGGCATCCGCTCCGCTTCTTCCCCCGATCGTGGGGTAGCGGGTATGGCCGATTCCGATGTTACCCTTAAGGCGCATGAAATTGTCCAGAGAGAAGATGTCTCTGACAAGACCGTTTCCCTTTTTTGTGTGGAAATGCCCATCATAAGTGATAACTCCAGCAGAATCCTGGCCCCGGTGTTGAATAGACAGAAGCCCCTGATACAGGTCTTTGAAGACATCATTGTTTCCGAAGATTCCTATTATTCCGCACATGATATTGGACATACCATTATAACCCTTTCCCTCCAAAAGGAAAACTACCGCTACCTGAATTATTTAGCCTGACAATGAGGATTTTGGGAGGTGTGGTATCTGAACGGCAAGTGAGATTATCAGGCTTGAAGTGCGGCGATAAGCTCATCTGAGGTAAGAGTGGCCGTTCCCAGTTTCCCGACAACGATGCCTGCGGCGATATTGGCTAGCAGGGCGGCCTCCTGGATCGATGCTCCGGCAAGGAGGGCTAAGCTGGAGACAGCGATGACCGTATCCCCAGCGCCTGTAACATCATAGACTTCTTTGGCGAGGGTGGGAACATGCAGGGCCTTTTTCCCCCTTTCAAAAACACTGAGTCCCTGTTCTCCTCGCTTGAGAATAAGGTACCTGGTGGATATTTTGGAGAGGATGGTTTCTCCTGCATTTTCCACATCCTGGTCAGTGAGACAGGCATGATGAACTATTCGTTCCGCTTCTAGATGATTTGGAGTAATCAGTGAAACCGGGGAGAATGAAAAAAAATGTTCGACCTTTGGGTCTACGCACACAGGGATTTTTTCTTGTTGCGCAAAAGACAGGACTTTCTGGAGCAGGGAATCCGTAACAAGGCCCTTGTTATAATCAGAGATAATCAAAGCATCGAATTTTTCCCGTTGGATGAATCTGTAGACTTTGTCCGTTAGCTGAGGAGAGAGGGGTTTTTTTTCTTCCATGTCTACCCGCACAACGTGTTGGTGATGAGCTATAACGCGCATTTTAACCGTGGTTGGCCTTGTTTTGCTGACGAAAATGCCGCGATTGTCAGCGACGGTTTTTCTGATCCAATCCCCTTCCTTGTCCTTTCCCACTATTCCGGTGAGTATCGGAAAGGCTCCAAGACTTTGGAGGTTGTGACCGACATTTCCGGCTCCCCCCAGACGGGATGTGTTGTTTTTAGCAACTACCACGGGGATTGGCGCTTCGGGAGAAATGCGGGAAACATCGCCCCAGATGTATTTGTCTATCATCAAATCGCCGAGCACGAGAATCTGCTTGTTTTTAAAACCTTTGACAATTTTTATCTTTTTTTGTGGATCTATTTTTATCATTAGCTTTTCTCCCGGAAAAAAATGGGGTTGGATAAAATCCATGGGATATCTTTCCGCATAGGGGTTCGTTCTTTGAGATAGACTTCGACCCTGTAAAAGCCGGGGTGCATGGGATGGTGAACAATCCTTTTTTCTGTCGAGGCCATGATTTTTTTTCCGTTATGGATAAGATGAACCTCGCAGGCAAACGGAAATTCTGCTCGGATATGGAGAGTAGATTGAGAATCGAAGACGGATTTTTCTCCCATGTGAACTCTTTTTTGGCCCTTTTGAGCCCAGAATCGAAATCCACTGGCTTGGGCAGCATAATCCACAGCGTTGTAGAATCGACCCTGATGAAGAGCTGATAAAACTTGATGGGAAGCCTGTTCGAACTCTTCAGAAAGAGGATTTTTAAGGAGGACATGCAGCCGAAGAAAAGGGAGAAGGGGCTTATACAGAAGATGGGCATCCACGCTGTAGAATCCCATTGTCGGATGGGTGTGGTTGAGTTCATCCCATTTATTCAGATTTTTGACCGGCCGCTTGAGCATTTTGAGCAAAGCATAGTCAGGTTTCACCAGAAGAGATGGCAAAAAAGGGATGGAACGCAAAAGGTCGTATTTCAACAGAGTATTGGCGTTGATGATCTCCAATCCGTTATAACCAATGGGTTTTCCCCAGGACCAGGAGACCTTGGAATAGGGATGGGCGATGATCGATAGTCCGTTAAGGGCTTTTATCTGGAAGGCAGCCTGCTCGGCATTCTGTGAAAAGGGCGCCGATGGAGGGGTGAAACCGAGGGCGACGAGATGGCCACGGCTAACAGAAAGTTCTGATCCAGCCAGAACGAGAACCTCTTTTTTCCAGCCTGCCGTTGCTAGAGATGCGAAATTTGGGGCTCCATGGTCGGTTAGGATGATAAAGTCGAGGGAAGAGCGGGAAGCCAACTCCGCGATTTTTTCCGGCGGCTTTCTTCCGTCTGAATGGATGGTGTGGATATGATATGAGCCTTGGATCTCCAGAGGAGTTTTATCAAGAGCCGGGTTTGTATAGGTCTTGAAACGGAGGAGCTGAATGCCCAGCCAACCGGAATAGATCACGGCAAGACCGAGCAACAGGAACAGGATCTTTTTCTTTCTCATTTTTTTTGGGATACTATTCTTTTTGTTTTGGCCAAGGCGAATGGGATGGTTATCAAGTAGAGTAACAGCACGGTAATCTCGGAATCTCCGAAGTTGTATTCAAAAAAGCCCGCCACGAACAAACCCACAATAGCTGCCAGGGTTCCGGCTGTCACCGGACGAAGAATCGAGTTTTTATCACGCAAAAGTCTGAGCAGAGATAGAAATGCCCATCCGATAAAAACCAACCAGACCAGCAATGCGGAAATGCCTCTTTCTGCACCGATCTGGATGATGTTGCTGTGGAGGTGAATGTTTCGTTTGGCCAGCTCTGGGAGCCCATATTTTGGATTCTGGAATACCATGTCAACGGTACAGGGCCCACGTACAAGCTGGGTCAATCTTTTGTTTCTCTGTCGGGCTCAATGGATGCCTCATCGATGAGCATGATGGGAATATCTTCTTTGATCGGGTAGATCCTGTGGCATTTGACACACTTCAGGCCCTTCTCGTCGGAGGTGAGTTTGACATCTGTTTTGCACAACGGACAAGCAAGTATGTTTAAAATTTTATGGTTTATGATCATCAGTTCAATCCAGTCTTGATATGATATATTATAGTGTTACGAATAGTCAATAATCAGAGTCCGATTGACAGGTTGGGATAATGGGTGTTATTTTACCCGATGTGAAACTTCAGATTAAAAAGCTTGGAAAACCCATTGATTTGACGTCCTACAAGGGGCGTATCAATCCGGACTTTTATCAGCCGGACTTTGTGGAAAAAATAAGCAAATTGGAGCTTCTTCTAAAGGGAAATTCCCATCAAATTCTTTTTAGCGGCCGGAATCGGATCAGTGTGGTCCCCTTTCCTATATCTGAGGGAAGAACCGTAGAGATCGTTGTCAAAGAATTTTTCACACGGGGTCTGAGCAGGATGAAAACCCTATTTTTGCCTTCAAAGGCACAGAAGGCTTGGTGGGGAGGGGTTGCTCTGATGGAGCAGGATATTCCTACTCCTGTTCCCGTCGCCTATTTAGAGAGCAGCAGATCTCCGTTTATCGAGGAGAATTTTTATCTCACTGTGTTGGAAGAAGGGGTTGACGAAATTCGGCATCTCTTTCGCCAACTGTCTCCCAAAGAACTCTGTTCGCTTGTTCAGGCATTGGCCCATCATTTAAGCCTTTGCCACAAAAAAGGGATCCTCCACCGAGATCTCTCCGATGGAAATATATTGGTGAAAAAAAACGCGCTGGATGAGCACACTTTTTTTCTGATCGATACCAACCGTATACGCTTGAAAAAAAGATTGGGCCGTTTGCAGAAGATAAAAAACCTAACCCGTCTCGGTGTTCCTGGTGAATACCAGCAACGTTTTCTCGAGGCATATTCGGCATCGGGCAGGGTGAAAAAATGGGTGTGGTTTTGGTATAGATTCAGTAAAAAAGCTTACACATGGCACATCAACCTAAAAAAAAGACTTCATATCCGCAGAAAGATCAAAACCGGGAATTCGGCTTAATGGACCAAGATTTCAAATGGAATCCGTACGCTGATCAACCCCATAATGTGGCTCCCAAAAAACAGCGCTTCTGGCATCACTTCCGGTTCACTCCCGGCTATTTATCTCTCCTTTCTTCCAATGTCCGAAAGGCCCTCCCTGTAATATCCCGCTACCGAAAATATAAAAAAACCATGTACAAGACGCCCTCTCAGCTGCATCATCCGTTTGGCGTGGCGGTTTCTCCCTGCGCTCATAGAAATGAGGAGGTGTTGAACAGCCTGAAACAGCTGGGTATTCAGAAGGTTCTGGTCCGCATTCCTTCCTGGGAAAAGGACAGGCTGGATGATTACGAAAATTTTATCGGGCAAATCAAGGAACGGGATTTGGACATCGTGATTTCTTTGCTCCAGCGAAGGGAGGATGTACGCAATCCAAAAAACTGGGGGCTATTTCTTGATGATGTCTTTTATCGGTTTAAACCATTCAGCTCCCATTATGAAATTGGACATGCTTGGAACAGGACAAAATGGGGAGTCTGGGATTATCGAGAATATCTGAGACTCGCCGAGCCTTCCGTTTCGCTTGCGCAGAAACATGAGGTCAAACTTCTCGGGCCTGCTGTTATCGATTTTGAATTTCATCTTTATCCATTAGTTTTGAAGAAAATAGCTTTTGATAAGATCTCCTCCTTGCTCTACGTCGACCGGGTGGGAGCTCCTGAGAACACACAGTTCGGATGGAGCACACCGCAAAAAGTAGCCTTGTTGAGGGCCGTGGTGGATTCCTGTCTTAAGGAAAAACGAGACCTCTGGATAACTGAAATGAACTGGCCGATCACTGGGACCGGTAAATATTCTCCGGCAGTGGGGAGGATGAATGTCTCGGAAGAAGAACAGGCGAATTTTTTGGTCCGGTATTTCATCCTTTGCCTATCCACGGGATTCGTGGATCGAGTGTATTGGTGGCAGCTTGTCGCCCCGGGTTATGGTCTAATCGACAGCCGCCCCGAAAAATGGCGAAAACGTCCCAGTTTTTTTGCCTTGAAATCCATGGCTGAACGTCTGGAGGGAAGCCTCTTTACAGAAAAAATGCCTCATTCTGAGGCGTTTATGTTCTTATTCCGCAAACAGGAAAGGCCGTTTGCTGTCTGTTGGACGCAGCGCTCCTCTGTCGAGCACACCTTTTCCCATCCTGTTTTGAGGGTAGAAAACCGGGATGGAGAAGAAGTCCCTTTTCGGGATAATCGAGTCAACCTCGGCCCCTCCCCCCAATACGTCTACTTCCATTAACCGAGGCTATCCAAACCCGATTCCAACCAATATAAAATCCATAGCCTGACCAATCCACCCCAACCGAACCGCCCCAGTGAGACTGGTTCACCCAAAGGGTAAAAAATTTCGATGTTAAGATTTAGATGGATTTGAGAATTTAATTTTGTGAAACTAATCTGGAAAATCGAAATTTTTTATAACCTGAATTATTTAGAATAAATAATTCAGGCTAGAAGTGGAGGCGGAGTCCGATCTTTAGACTAATCCCCGAAAAGTCGATCTGAGCTTCTTTGGCGCCGATGACTCCTGCCTCATTTGGTCTTGTTTCGCGGATAAACAGGACA
>DAOVBT010000423.1 GCA_030670375.1 Candidatus Aminicenantota bacterium
GACATCTGTATCCATGAAATCCCCCACCTCTATATCTACAACGCGGATAACCCTCCTGAAGGGACCATCGCCAAACGGCGCGGCCTTGCCACCCTGGTGAACCACATGCAGACCGTGATGACTCAAGGGGGGCTGTACGAAGAGCTGGAGGAACTGGGACGATATTTAAGCGAATACGAACAGGCAAAGATTACGGACAAAACGCGTGCTCATCAGTTGGAGCATATGATCGAGGACCTGATCCGGCAAACCAGTCTTGACAAGGAGATCAAGCTCGGCCAGGAGGTGCCTTTTGATGAGGTGGCCCAAAGGGCCCACGAAGCCTTAAGCCGCATCAGGAACACCCAGATACAGGACGGGATGCATATTTTCGGAGACATACCCAAAGGAGACCGGCGCATCGATTTTATCTACTCGATCTTGCGCTATGATGCCGACCAGGATCAATCCCTGCGCAAAAACCTGTGCCGGCTTATGGGGCTTGAACTCCTCGATCTTCTGGAGGACCCTGGCAAAGTCGACCCAAGATGGATAAAAAGCCACGGCCAGCTTTTGGAAGAAATCGACTCTTTGGGAAAGCTTGTAGTTTTAGAAGCCCTCAAATCCAAGGAAAACGGGAACTTTGAAAAGGGGATTCGCTTGATTTTGGGTGAGCGGCTGGTAAATGAGAGCTATCTTGCAGGTTTTTCAGCAATTTGTGCCCGAATCAGGGATCTTAACGGCCGTATCGAGGACTCAATGGAGATCGATGCTCTCCTTGAGGGGTTTGATGCAAAATATATCCCTGCCGGGCCTTCGGGAGTGATCACCAGGGGAAGAGACGATATTCTGCCCACTGGAAGAAATTTCTATTCCCTGGATCCCAGGCGCGTACCCACCAAAGCTGCTTTTCGCGTCGGGCAGATGCTGGCCGATTCCGTCATCAAAAAGCACCAGCAGGAAGAAGGCCGGTATCCTGAAAACGTGGCCATGTTTTGGATGTGCAACGACATCATGTGGGCCGACGGTGAAGGAATGTCCCAGATATTTTTCCTGCTCGGGGTGCGACCTGTGTGGCTTTCCGACGGCCGCGTCAAAGGAATAGAGGTCATCTCCCTGGAAGAGTTGGGACGGCCGCGGATCGACGTGACCATCCGGGTATCCGGAATAACGCGGGATAATTTCCCTGGCTGCATAGAATTGGTGGATGAAGCCATTCATACGGTGGCCTCCCTGGATGAGCCGGAAGAGATGAACTTTGTTCGCAAGCATGCACTTGCGAAAATGAAATCCGACACAGATAGCGACAATGAAGGCGACCGTTGGCGAAAATCGACACTGCGGATCTTTGCCTCAAAACCAGGAACATACCAGCCCGGGGTCAACCTGGCAGTCTATGCCTCGGCCTGGAAGGACGAGAAAGATCTTTCGGATATTTTTGTCTATTGGAACAGCTATGCATACGGCAAAGGAGTATTCGGAATAGAATCGCCGAAGCAATTGATCAGCAGCCTTGGCACGGTTGATGTAACTTTTAACAAGGTGGTGAGCGACGAACACGACCTGTTCGGGTGCTGCTGCTACTTCGGAACCCATGGGGGAATAACTGCTGCGGCCAGGCAAATCGGCGGTAAGGAGGTCAAAACCTATTACGGCGACACCCGAGAACCCGAGAAAGTGCAAGTGCGGGATTTGGCCGATGAAATCAGGCGCGTGGTAAGGACAAAGCTCCTGAATCCAAAATGGGTCGAAGGAATGAAACGGCACGGCTACAAAGGGGCTGGAGACATATCCAAACGCGTGGGCCGCGTATACGGCTGGGAATCGACGACCCGGGAGGTGGACGACTGGATTTTTGACGACATTACGCGCACATTTGTAATGGATAAGGAGAACAGGGAGTTTTTCAAGGAGAATAATCCCTGGGCGTTGGAGGAAATCGGCCGCAGGCTGCTTGAAGCTGAAAGCCGCGGCCTTTGGAATGCCGATCCTGAAGTGCTGCAAGAGCTAAAGGAGATGTATCTTGAAATGGAAGGCTGGCTTGAGGAGAATATGGGTGAAGTTAAAGGGGATTTCCAGGGAGGCTCCGTGGATGTTATGGCTCCTGAAGATGTGGAATCCTGGAACAGCATGATGCAAGAATTTAAAAGCAAACTGAGATAGGATCTAAATATGCAAACGAATCAACAGAATTATCCGTTTACGGCCATCGTGGGGCAGGACAGGATGAAAAAGGCCCTCGTTTTGAACATCATCAACCCGAAACTGAGCGGCGTTCTCATCCGCGGTGAAAAGGGCACGGCCAAATCCACCGCGGTCCGGGCACTGGCCAATCTACTTCCTGAAATCGAAGTGGCTTCGGACTGCTCCTGCGGCTGCGATGCCCACAAGACCATGCAACTGTGCCCCATGTGCTCTAAAATTATTGCTCAGGGTGAAGCGCTTGTCACCAAACGAAGGAAAATCCGCGTGGTGGATCTTCCCATAGGATCCACTGAAGACCGTGTTGTGGGAACCCTTGATCTGGAACGGGCGATAAAAAAGGGGGAAAAACATTTTGAACCGGGGATACTGGCTGCAGCCCACAGGGGAATTCTCTACGTGGACGAAGTCAACCTCCTGGACGATCATATCGTGGACGTGCTTCTCGACGCGGCCGCTATGGGGGTTAACACCGTGGAACGTGAAGGCA
>DAOVBT010000112.1 GCA_030670375.1 Candidatus Aminicenantota bacterium
ACCTCTAAATAAAAAAAGACAACGGCAGAAAAATAAACCAAGCCGAAAAAATAAGAAAAAAAGGAAGAGCCGGTAAAGGAAGAAGAATCGAAAAAAGAAGAAAAGACAGAAAAGCCCGCCGAGAAGGCATTAGAAGAGGAAGATAAAGAAAAAAAAGAAAAGGTAGAAGAAAAAAAGGAACCCGAAGAAAAAACGGAAAAGCCTGAAGAAAAAAAAGGAGAGAAGGAGATACCAGCAGAAGAGCCTGAGGAAAAAAAGGAAGAACCGAAAGAAGAAAAGAAGCCAGAAGAAGAAAAAAAAGAAGAAGCCCCTCCTGCAGCTGAAGAGGCTCCACCTGCTAAAAAGAAAAAGATCAACAGGATGACATTAGAAGAGGTAGAGGCAAAGCTAAAAGAGGTTAAGGAAAAAATGGGCGGATTTGATTCAAAGTATGCTCAGGAACTATTAAAAAGGAAATGCACTCTCGAAAAATAAATTCAGCCCCCTAACGCTCACCCCTTTCGCAAAGCCTTGAGCCGCATATGGTAATACGGGATGAGGATCAGGATGATCCCAAACACAGAGTAGAAATAATAGGGCCGTACGCCCTTTTCCACTCCATGAGCCAGAAGAATCAGGCTTCGTTGGACATGAATAAATACCAGTTGAAAAAAAATCGATGCCAACAAGATAATTTCCTTCTGCAAACTTTGGACAGCAGGAAACTGGATTGACCGACCTTTTTGCTGTTTGACCCAAATCACATACAGAAAAACAACAAGAAGAAGAGTCTGAACCGAAACATAAATGAAAAAAGCGGGTGATTTATCAGAGATGACCGGCTCCTGGCCGAAAAAATTTAGCCAAAGCGGCATCCTCGCGGGAAGTCTGGCATAAGCATAAAAAGCCATGACCCAAGATATGCCTAAAAGTATCAAGTTAAAAAACAGAAGTATTTTATGTACTCGGTTTTTCACTCACAACACCTCATCAAACAAGACAGTTTTTTATGATAATACAAAAACCCAGACACCTCAAGCCAACCCACCCCACCGTAAGCATCCTTATTTCCGTGATAAATTGGGCTTTTGGGGATGATTGAAGCGACCATTGAAGATTTAGCCTTCACGAGCCTAGACCCTCCTCCCCACCCTAGTTATTAAAGGATGCAAGGCAGTGGCCCATTAGGCTGTATAAGTATACCGCGAATGGGCTTAACTTTTTGCAATTTACATCAGTATATTTTTATGATAGGATAAGTTCTAATTTCGGTAGAATTATATCAACACTACCTAAGGAGACGATATTAGTGCTGGACAAAGAAGAAAAAGGAAAAATTATCAAGACTTTTAAAGTTCATCCAAAAGACACTGGCTCACCAGAAGTTCAAATTGCCATTCTTACCAATAGAATCAATTACTTAACCCAACATTTCACAACCCATAAGAAAGACCATCATTCCCGGACGGGCCTTTTGAAAATGGTTGGACGACGGAAAAGACTTCTGGAATACGTGAAAAAAGAGGATGTCAAACGCTACGAGGCCATCATTAAAAAGCTCAAACTCAGAAAGTAGGCTGAGACTCCGAGGGAAAAATGTCAGATCAAAAAATCAATATTGATATCAACAACCGTACTCTATCCGTAGAGATACACAAAATTGGGAAGCAAGCAGATGGATCGGCCTTGATTCGTTATGGAGACACCATCATGTTCGTTTCCGCCACATCAAAAAAGGAAGTCAAAGAGAAGAAATCCTTTCTTCCTCTGATCGTGGATTATCGTGAAAACACCTATGCGGCAGGAAAAATTCCTGGCGGTTTTTTCAAACGAGAAGGGAGACCTTCGGAGAGAGAAATTCTCATCAGCCGCATGATCGATAGACCCGTCCGGTCCCTTTTTCCTGAAGGGTATTATTTCGACACACAAATCGTTGCCCTTCTTCTCTCTGCGGATTTGGAGAACGAGTCGGACACGCTCGGGATCATAGGTGCCTCGGCGGCCCTGTATTTTTCCGATATCCCGTTCACGACACCGATGGGAGCCGTAAAAGTTGGCTACATCAACAATGAATTTGTCATAAATCCGATGAAAAGCCAACTCGATCAAAGCCCTCTCAACATGGTCGTAGCCGGAACAGAAGATGGAATCGTCATGATGGAGGCCGGGGCTACAGAGATTGAAGAGGAGAAAATCCTGGAAGCGGTTTCTCATGCCCAGGAACCGATAAAAAAAATCATACAAGCCCAAAAAGATCTGTATCAGGAAATGACGATCCGGAAGAGGGAATTCGAGACCCCTAAGATAGATCAGGCAAAATTCGAAAAAATCGAACGCCAAATCTCGTCGGAACTCCTGGATTCTTTTCAGATAAACCTAAAAAAGGAAAGAGACGCCAAGACCAAACAAATCTTGGAGAACCTTATAACAAACATCCCTGAAGAAAACGAAGAAGAGATAAACGAAACCAAACAGATATTCTATGAAGTTCAGAAAAAATTGGTCAGAAGTTTGGTCCTCGATAAAGGAAAAAGAATGGATGGGAGGGCCTTTGACGATATAAGACCCATTTCCATCGAAGTGGGCATGCTTCCCCGCACCCATGGATCAGCTCTTTTCACCAGAGGAGAAACACAATGTTTGGCCACGGTAACCCTCGGTACTTTCGAAGACGTTCAGAGGATCGATAGCCTGGGAGAAGAAGGGGAAAAGAAATTTATGCTGCACTATAATTTCCCTCCCTTCAGTGTCGGAGAGGTTTCTTTTTTGAGAGGTCCCGGTCGGAGAGAAATCGGCCACGGTGCACTGGCAGAAAAATCCATTCTTCCCTCAATTCCTGGTGAAGAAGACTTTCCCTACACAGTCCGCATCGTTTCAGATATTTTAGAGTCGAACGGATCTTCCTCCATGGCGGCTGTCTGTGGTGGCGTCCTCTCATTAATGGATGCCGGAGTCCCTCTATCCATGATTGTGGCGGGGATGGCCATTGGTCTTATCAAGGAAGATGAACGTTATGCTATCCTTACGGATATTGCCGGATTGGAGGATCACATCGGAGACATGGATCTCAAGGTAGCCGGCACAGAAAAAGGGATCACAGCCATCCAACTCGACCTCAAGATCACATCGATCAATCTTGATATTCTCAGAGAAGGTCTACAAAAAGCGCGCGTTGCACGACTAAATGTTTTGGAAAAGATGAAACAAGCCATACCCGAGCCTCATAATGACATCTCCCCTTACGCTCCACGAATTCTGTATCTGGTTATCAATCCGGAAAAAGTCTCTGAGGTCATCGGTCCCGCCGGCAAGAACATCAAAAAAATCCTCGCTCAGACTGGTGCCAAAATAGATATCGATGAAACAGGCAAGATCACCATCGCATCAAAAGATGTCAAAGCTGCCGAACAGGCCAGGGAAATGATCCAAGAAATTACTGTCGAAGCTGAAGTAGGAAAAACATACACGGGGAAAGTTGTGCGTATCGAGGAATATGGAGCATTCGTGGAAATACTTCCCAACATTGTCGGGCTCCTCCACATTTCAGAAATCGCCCATTACAGAATCAGACACACTCGTGATGTCATGAAGCTCGGACAAACAGTCAAGGTGAAAGTCTTGGCTGTGGATGAAGACAATAAAATGAAATTGAGTAAAAAAGCACTGGAGCCCCGCCCCTCTGGTTCTATGGATGACAACCGACCTTACAAAAAGAAAAATTCCTATCAAGACAATCGCAAAAATAAAAATAGATATTAAAGGTTGAGCTATGGCTAAGCTCACAAAAAATCAGACGGGGTTCACCCTTATCGAGATGATCGTCGCTTTTACCATTCTTGCTATCCTGGCTGCTGTTGCCATTCCGCTGGCTAAAACGGCTGTAAAAAGAGAAAAAGAAATCGAGCTGAGAAGAAATGTGAGAACCATAAGGGAGGCCATCGATGCTTACAAAAAGCTCGCCGATGAAAACAGAATCGAGTTCAAAGACAAAAGCGAGGGGTACCCACCTGACCTTGAAACTTTAGTGAAAGGTGTGGAAGTAAGTGGTGGGGCACAACCTGGAAGCGAGTTGGCAGGCGGTTCGCGACGAGGTAGGACACAACGGACACGGAATGAAGACACAAAAATCGTAAAGTTTTTGAGAAGAATTCCCAAAGACCCGATGACCAATTCCTACGATTGGGGGCTGAGGTCCTACCAGGATGATCCGGATAGTGAAAGCTGGGGAGGTGAAAACGTCTATGACGTTTATACCAAAAGTCCGGGCATTGCCTTTGACGGGACAAAATACAAGGAGTGGTAAATCAGATGAACAGCGTATCTAAGGAAAAAGGATTCACACTGATAGAACTGATTATTGTTATCACCATAATCGGGATACTGGTCGGTTTAGGCCTGCCACAGTTTAAAAATGCAACCAAAAGGACTCGTGAAGCCGCTCTCAAAGAAAACCTGTTCACGATGAGAAAACTGATCAACCAATACCTCGTGGACAAGGGAAAATACCCCCAATCCCTCCAAACGCTCGTGGATGAAGAATATCTCTTCCGCATCCCGATAGATCCGATGACAAAATCGACCGATACCTGGGTAGAGATACCCCAAGTCATGACCATGGAGGAAATGGCGACAGGCACCATGCCTGGAATCGTGGATGTCCAATCGGGCTCGGATGATATCGGCACAGAAGGGACAGCTTACAACACCTGGTAGGGTTTTCGCTCTGGAGTTCGATCAAGATGAAAAAAACGGACGGGTACACAATACTCCTGTTGATGTTTGCGGTTTTTGTGATGAGCATCGGCTTGATGATCGCAGTGCCTGTATGGCAGACTCAAATTCAGAGGGAAAAAGAAGAGGAGCTGATTTTTAGGGGAAAACAATACGTGGAGGCAATTCGCCTATTCCAACGAAAAAAACCTGGGGCATTTCCAAAAGATTTCGAAGAGCTGGTCGAGGAGAAATGTTTGCGGAAACTGTTCGAAGATCCTATGTCTCCAGATGGTAAATGGAACCTTGTCCTTATGTCTCAGGGTCCAGTATCGAGGAGAACAAGGCAACCAAGACGAGCATCTAGAGGCACAAGAACAGGCGGACAAACAGCGAGAACAGGTGGGGGGGGGATTGGTGCGGTCCAAAGGGTCCTTATCGCTCCACAAGCGGCACTATCTGCGATAGACAATCCTCAGATCATAGGCGTAGTTAGCGCATCAAACCAAGAGTCAATCAAAATATATTATAACCAACAAAGCTACGACAAGTGGCTTTTTTTCTATGGACAGGATCCAGCAAAAATGCCTGAAATCATCTATTATGGTCAAAAAGAAAAGGATTAATGAGCTCGATCCTGATTGTAGCGGGGGAAAACTCGGGAGAAAAACACGGCGCAAACCTTGTACGCCAGTTCAAGCGCCTCCAGCCATCCTTCACGTTCTACGGCATCGGAGGGAAAAACATGGCCGAACAAGACGTAACCCTTCTCTACTCTGTTGAAGATCTTGCGGTCGTCGGTATTTTTGAAGTTATTACCCATCTCCCCCGAATAAGAAAAATTTTTCGCCAAATAAAAAAGAAAACTATCGAACAACGACCTTGCGTGGCAGTTTTGATCGATTCTCCCGATTTTAACCTTCGGTTGGCCAAACATCTCAAGAAGTCTTCCATACCTGTTTTGTACTACATCAGTCCCACAGTTTGGGCATGGCGGAAGAGAAGGCTCAGAAGCATAAAAAAAACAGTGAATAAAATGCTCCTGATTTTTCCTTTTGAAGAAAAGATATACGCAGAACACGGGATCCCGGCCGCATATGTGGGCAATCCATTAAAAGAGAGGGTGAAAATATCTACGACTAAGGAGGAATTCTTCCATAAATACCGTCTGGATCCGGAGAAAAAATTGGTTGCCATACTCCCCGGAAGCAGAAAAAGCGAGATAAAATTCCACATGCCTGTCCTGACTCAAGCCATAAAAAAACTCGGGAAGGAATGGAACGCCCAATTTATCCTTCCTCTAGCAGAAAATCTTGTGGAGACCTATGTGACATCTTTCCTCAGAGAAGTATCACCTGCTATTGAAATCCTCTCTCAGGACGGATATGAAGCCTTGGCTTACAGTGACATCGCTCTTTCTTCCTGCGGCACGGTAAACTTAGAGGCAGCCCTGCTGGGGACTCCTGTCGTTGCCTTTTACCGCATCTCCCCCCTCACCTATTACGCGGGAATTAGACTCATGAAAATTAAAAATTTCAGCATCGTAAATATTCTTGCGGGCAAAAAGATTATCCCCGAATTGATCCAGAGGAATTTTACTGTTGAAAACATCCTGGACGAAACTCGAAAAATCCTCGGATCAGAACGAGTAAGATCCACAGTAAAATCTGAGTATGAAAAAATCCGTCTTCTTCTCGGAGAGAAAATGGCCTCAGAAAATGCAGCTCGAGAATTGGAAAAGCTTATTATAAATCAAGGAAATGAGACACTTTGAAGGAGGAGACATGAAAACTGGAATGATATCCTGACCTTTCACTACACAACCAAAAAGCCTGTCATGGACCTGTTTGCACAAAACAGCATTGAACTCAAGGGACAACTCCCTACGGGAAAATACAAATTCAAGGCAACGCTCAAGGATAAATTGAGCG
>DAOVBT010000271.1 GCA_030670375.1 Candidatus Aminicenantota bacterium
AAAGGCCTCCCGGACGGCACGGGCGCAGACGGCATCCATGGTGAAGCGGGCCCGTTCCCAATCACAGGAACAGCCCATGCGCTGTTGTTGCTGAATGATGCGTTGCTGGTATTCGTCTTTCCAGGCCCAGATCTTCTCGACGAGGGCCTCCCGGCCGATATCATGGCGGGTTTTCCCTTCGAGCTCGAAAAGGCGCTTCTCAACGACAGCCTGGGTGGCGATGCCCGCATGGTCGGTGCCGGGCATCCAGAGGGTGTTGTCGCCCATCATGCGGTGCCATCGGATCAATAAATCCTGCATCACATTGTCCATGGCATGCCCCATATGAAGGGCCCCGGTCACGTTGGGAAGCGGCATCATGATCACATAGGTATTTTCTCTATCATCAGGGATAGCGGCAAAGGCATCGGCCTCCATCCAGCGGCGATAGATCGTCTCTTCATACAACGAATGATCATAGTGCTTCGGTATCTCTTTTTTCATCTTTACTTTTTTACCACAACTGGGGACAGGCCACAAGCATAAGTGGGGACAGGCCACAAAAAATTGTTGATTTATTTAGAGTTAAGTCATTTTTATGCTTAAAAATCATCCTTAAATGAGAGATTTCGGCTATAAAATCGTCTATCTAAGAGGGAAAGTAATAAATCTAGGAAGTAATAAAATGCCACGAGCAAACCGTCACTATATCCCGGGACTTATCTGGCACATTACTGACCGATGTCACAAAGAGGAATTTTTGCTTAAATTTGCAAGAGATCGAAAAAGATGGCTGCATTGGCTCTACCAAGCCAAAAAAAAGTACGGGCTTTGCGTTCTGAACTATGCCGCAACATCAAATCATATCCACTTCTTAGTGTTTGATAAAGGGAAGGTCAATGTCATTCCAAATTCTGTTCATTTAGCTGCTGGCAAAACCGCTCAAGAATATAACGATAGGAAAGGCCGAAGAGGAGCATTTTGGGGGGATCGCTATAATGCGACGGCTGTGGAATCCGATTCTCACCTTCTTCGATGTATGATATATATCGACCTCAATATGGTTCGAGCAGGCGTTGTGAACCATCCTAAAGATTGGACTCATTGTGGATATAATGAGATTATAAGCCAGCGACAGAGATATAGACTTTTAGATAGAGACCAATTGATAAAGCTTCTCAATTTGAATACTCAAAACGAACTAAGAGAATTCTATGAAACATCGATTTCTACGGTGATTGAATCAGAAAATTTAAAAAGAGAGAGCATGTGGACGGAAAGCCTGGCTGTTGGAAGTAAGATATTCGTTGAACAAATATCAAAAAGGTTAGGTTATAAAGCTCGAGGACGAAAGCTTATTGAGCACAAAGGCACGTTTGAACTAAGGGAGAATGGATGCTCTTACAGGCGTGATTTTCCTATTAAAATTGAACGTCTAAAGCCGAAATAGTGCCCTATTTTTGTGTTAACTTTATTGTTTTTAAATAGATGCTGTGGCCTGTCCCCATTTTAATTTTATATTTTACTCATAGCGGAGTGAATCGACGGGATTGGCCAGGGCGGCTTTGATGGCCTTGTGGCATACGATCAGGAGGGAAAGCCCCAGAACAAGAAGCCCTGAAAACACAAACGCCCAGATGGGGATGTCGATCCTGTAGGCAAAGTTTTCCAGCCATTTTCTCATGACAAAATAGCCCACTGGCCAGGCAATAATATTGGCGGCCAACACCCACCGAGTGAACTCTTTAGTGAGCAGAACTGTGATATTCGCTACGGAAGCTCCCAGAACCTTTCGAATACCGATCTCCTTGGTTCTCTGTTCGGCTGTGAAGGAAGCCAATCCAAAAAGTCCCAGGCATGCGATGAAAATAGCGACTAGGGCCCCATATTTGACCAGCGAACCCAGCCGCATTTCGGTCTTGTAGAGGCTGTCGATATTCTCATCCAAGAAACTGAATTCAAAGGGGAAATCTGAGGTGAATGTCTTGAACGCCTTTGCAATGTGAGCGAGTGTCGCAGGGAGATCCTGGCCCCTCATTTTTACATACATGTCCGTATGCCACCCGGGAGCTATGGCGAGTATGAGCGGCTCGATTTCTCTGTGCAGAGAACGGAAATGGAAATCCTTGACAACTCCGATGATTTTCCCATCCTTGCTCATGTTAAAGGGCATGGGACAAAAAAATCGTGTCCCGATCGGTTCTTCCAGACTCATCGCTTTTAAAGCCGTTTCATTCACGATGATGCCTTCGGAGACATCCGTCGAAAACTCTTCAGAGAAATATCTCCCCTGGACCATCTGGAGTTCAAACACCTTAGCATAGTCAAAATCGACGGAATGGATTGCCATCACCAACCTTTCCCCTTCCTTTTTGCCGTGCCAAACAGCCTTGTCCGTTGCAAATCTTCTGAAGAACGAACCGTTGGTTTTGCAGATAGCCTGAATATTCGGATTCTTAAGGAGTTCTTGTTTTATGGCTGTATAGTTTTGGCGCAATCCTCCTCTGAGCTCAAAATTGACAATATACTCCTTATCAATACCCAAGTCCTTGTTTCTCAAATAAACGAGCTGCTCATAGGCGATGACTGCGCCAAAAATCAGCAGGATTGAAATCGCGAACTGGGCGATCACAAGGTATCTGCACAGCAGGAGGCTTCGACCTCCTGATCGATGAGACCCTTTTAAAACCTTTATTGGAAGAACTTTCGACAGATACAGGGCAGGATAACTACCGGAAAGAAGGCCGGTCAGAAGTGCAATGCCCAGAAAAACCAACATTTGGGGTCCGAAGATCTTCATCTCCAATCGTGTATCCGTTATGTTGCTTACGGATGGCAAGAATGCTTTGACAAGAAAGAGAGCAAAACAGAGAGCGACAAAAGCCATCACGATAGATTCACTCAAAAATTGTGTGATCAATTGGGAGCGATTCGACCCCACGACCTTGCGCATTGCGGCTTCCAAAGCTCTATCTGCTGAGCGAGCGGTGGAGAGATTCATGAAATTGATACAGGCAATGCCCAGGATGAACAGACCGATGATCCCAAAGAGATAAATATACGTGATGGGGCCTCCTCCTGTGTAATTATAGAGATGGATGCGTCTGAGTGGTTCCAGATGAATGGTGTAAGGAGATTCGGGCAAATGCCTCTTCAAGGTTCCTGCGATTTTTTTGCCTAACGCCTCTTCATCCACATTCTCGTTCAGCAAGACATATGTATGATAGGCAATAACGTCCCAGCTTTCGATATCCATACCCGAAAGTGTCACAAAATCAAAGGGCAGCAGATAATCAAATTGGATATGCGAATACGAGGGAATGTCCTTCACGATTCCCGTGACCGTAAAATCGTGCCAGCGACCCCACCACTCGAAGCCCAGGGTCTCACCGAGAGGATCGTCTTGGCCAAAAAACGTCCTCGCCATGGTCTCTGTCAGCACGATCGACTTCGGATGAGCAAGGGCTTTCTCTGGATCACCCTTCACAAAAGGAAAGGTGAATATTTGAGCGAAAGAAGGGTCTGTGCCACAGAGAGAGGCATTCAAAATCTTGTCTTTATATCTCAGGGGATTTTTATCAATAAAGAAAAATCGGGCGGAATCGACAATTTCCGGGTACTCTTCCTTCAAAGCGGGACCTAATGCCCCTGGGCCATGTGGTCCGAAGGAATCCTTATTCCCGTAGTTCAGAATAACTCTATGAATTCTATCCGAATTGGCATGAAATCCATCATAACTCAATTCATGCTGAATCCAAACTAGGATGAGGATGGCACAAGCCAAGCCGATCGCCAATCCCGAGATATTTATCAATGAAAATCCCTTTTTTCTCAGAAAGTTCCTGAATGCGATCTTCGAGTAACTCCGGATCATATCCACAGTCCAGTAAATTTGGTTTTCGATATAAGATGGTATCAGCTTCAAAACATGGAAGAGATACCACCGCAAGGCCTTGGCTTTGCCCTTCTCCCTCAAAACTTTGTCAAAGATCTCGGCGAAGTCTCCAATCAAAGATTCATTATTTTGGGATGACGCCAATCGCTGAAGAAAGAACTCCAATATTCTAGGGGGGTGTTTTTCCATTCCCATCAGATATTATCCTTTTGAGGAGACC
>DAOVBT010000293.1 GCA_030670375.1 Candidatus Aminicenantota bacterium
AACAAAAAACAATTCCAGCTTCACACTCTTCTGACGGAACAGAGGCACCCAAAAACGTGGAATTTGAGTTTTGTCCTCAAAAAAGATGTGGAGGAGGGATTAAAACAGATTTTGTCGGTCGATGAGGATATTGCGCAAAAATTCCAGAAGATGGCGGAAAACTCAGCCGTGCTCGGGCAGGCGGCTCATGCCGTGAGTCGAGTCATTATAGAAAAGAAGAAGATTTTCATTTATGGATGCGGGTCCACTGGCCGGCTGGCTAAACAGATGGAAAGCGCGATCTGGCGGCCCTTTTGGACAAGGATCAAGAGAAACAAGCTTTGGCAAAGACTAAAAACTTCGATCCCAGAAGACATAGAAGATCGCCTCATCGGGGAGATGACCGGAGGAGACAGGGCCTTAATCAGTGCGTTGGAGGGCTTCGAAGACCTGCAGCTCGTGGGGAAATTGCAGCTGCTTGACCGAGGCATCGAGAAAGGCGATGTTGTGTTTGGCATCACAGAAGGTGGGGAAACATCTTCTGTTATCGGGGCCGTTTTGGCTGCACTGGAACAGTATGGAAATTTGTCAGAGGAAACTATTGCAGAGGCAAGACAGCACCTGTATTTTATCTACAACAATCCGGATGATGTGATAAAACCATTCACGAGAAGCCGGTCGGTGTTAGAAAATCCCGTCATAACCAAGATCAACCTGACGACAGGACCGCAGGCGATCGCCGGTTCCACACGGATGCAGGCCGCAACTTCGGAGACATTCCTGATGGGCATTATCCTGGAGGCAGGGATACATGGGGTGTTGAGGAAACTCCTTTCTGATGAAGAATTAAAAGAGGCGGGTTTTCCCAACAATTTTCATCTCGACGACCGATTGCGGTCGTTCGCCAATATTTTGGAGGTTTTGAAATCTTCTATCGGAAACATAAGCGATTTTACACGATTAGAGTCAGAGACCTACCAAAACAATAGATTCGCCACCTATTTTGCCAAAAGGGCTTTGGCCACCGTGTTCATCGACTGTGCCGAAAGAAGCCCGACCTTCCATCTGTATCCTTTAGATACAATCCAGGAAAAGCAGAGGAAATGCTGGTTTCAGGTATGGACGCACGGCAAGGATCAAAGACAAGCATGGCAGAATTTTTTGGGGCGAGATTTTCGTGGACTGGAGGAAGTTTTTTATAAACCACATTTTATGGACCAGATCGATGACGATTACCTAAAAAAAGCGGCTTTGAGAAGCCTGTCCCAAGCCGGGAACGATCAAGAAAAGTTCTATGATCTTTCTTTCTCTGAAAACAATATCCATTACAGAGGACCTCAAGAAGGAGATACGGGTGTCTTGGTGTGCTTGGATGAGGAAATCGACGAGCTGGCCAGCTCTGATTCTGATCTATCCCGATTCGTTTCCTTATTTAAAGAAAAAAGGGCCAGTCTGGTATTGATTCTTGTCGGTGAAAAGGATCCCCATGAATTCGGAGAGGATGTGGTCATCCCCATCGTCCTGGAGAAATCCGGCGACCCCCTGGATGTGAACAGACAAACCCTTCTCAAAATCCTCCTCAACGCCCACTCGACCGCAGTGATGGCCCGAATGGGAAGGGTTGTGGGAAACACCATGACAAACGTCAACCCCAGCAACCTCAAGCTCATCGGCCGGGCGACCTACCTGATCATGAGTCACGTGAATGATGCCGTCTCCCAGGACGAATGGAGCAGGAAATGGGGTGAAACAGATGCGATAACCTATGACCAGGCCAATGCCGTGCTTTATGATGCCATGGATTTTGTTGCTGATCAGGCGGGACAGACCAGCGAAGTGGAATTATCCATCATACGGATCCTGGAGGCTTTGAGAAACGATGTGTTCCTCGGTTGGGACGAGGCTCTCTCCATTTCCGAAACCGTCGGGCTTGAAGAGTATCTCAAAAAACACAATCCCGCCCTAAGGTTTGACAAAAAAGGATAGAATAGGACAGAGAAATGGGATTTGCCACGCTAGATTATCTGATTGTCATCCTTTATCTGGGTGGTGTCACCGTGTTCGGGATTTTGATATCCGGCCGGCAGCGTTCCACCGGTGATTATTTCCTCGGCGGCCATAAAATCCCATGGTGGGCAGTCATGTTCTCGGTCGTGGCCACAGAAACCAGCACTTTGACCTTTATCTCAATCCCGGCCGTGGCTTATGGGGGGAACCTGGCCTTTCTCCAGATCACTTTCGGCTATATCATCGGTAGAACCGTGGTAAGCTTTGTTTTCCTGCCCAAATATTTTCAAGGTAAATTATCCACCGCCTACCAATTCCTCGGGAACAGATTCGGCGACAGCATGCGCAACATCACCAGCACGACTTTTATGGTGACACGATTGCTGGCCGATGGAGTCCGTCTTTTCGCCTCAGCCATACCTATTGCCATCATCCTCCGATTGGCAGGAATCAAAACGTCTGACCTTAACATCTATCTGATTTCCATTTTCATCATTTCCGTTGTGACTCTCGTGTATACCTTCTTGGGGGGAATCAAGGCTGTGGTGTGGATGGATGTCGTCCAGATGGGCATTTACATCGGAGGGGCTTTTTTGGCTGCAGGAATCATCCTCACCCGTCTGCCCGACGGTTGGGGAGGTGTTTTCCACATCGCTCAAGGGGCCGAAAAATTAAAACTTCTGGACCTGGGATTGGGCATGCATTTCAGAGACTTTATCGCTGAGCCTTACACTTTTTTTGTGGCGCTTTTTGGCGGCGCCGTGTTTTCCATCGCTTCCCATGGGACGGATCAACTGATCGTCCAGAGGTTGCTGACGACCCGAAACCTCAGATCAAGCCAAAAGGCCCTGATCGGAAGCGGGATCGTGGTCTTTTTCCAATTTGCCCTGTTCTTGTTCATTGGACTTCTCCTGTTCGGGTTTTACAACGGACAAACACCCGGACAACTGGGATTGGCCACCACGGATGAAATCTTCGCAAAATTTATCGTGGAAGAACTCCCGACCGGATTGTCGGGTCTGATCATAGCCGCCATCCTGGCTGCGGCCATGAGCACGCTATCCTCTTCCATCAATTCCCTGGCATCCGCGACAACGATGGATATATACAAACCCTATTGGGGCAAGGCTAACTCTCCCGAGAAGGACCTGCGGGTTTCCCGGATGATCACCATCGGCTGGGGAGTCATCATCACAGGTTCGGCATTTGTATTTGCCTTCCTGCAGCTTCAGTCATCCGGAGAACGCCCGGCTGTGGTGGAGATCGGGCTCGGGATCGCCTCTTATACCTATGGCGGTTTGCTCGGCGTCTTTTTACTGGCAATTCTTTCAAAAAAGCTTCAACGGAAGGATGCGATCATTGGATTTTTTGCCGGATTGATCGCCTTGATCTTCCTTGTGAAGGGATTGACCATCGCCTGGCCGCTTTACACACTGGTCGGCAGCCTGATCGTGATAATCATCGGGCATGTTTCTTATTTTATCCACAGAGTGAAATACCGCCCGACCTATCCCCCCGCATAGAAATTGGGGACAGGATACTCAATTACTTAATTCATCCTTTTCCTTGCAATTAAGTGAAAGGGTATCCTGTCCCCAAATAAGTTCCCCAAATAAGTTAAAATTTTGTAACCATTTCTACTAGTTTGCAGTATAGATCTATGAAAGAGGTCAAAAACATGAAAGATCTGAATTTATTGAGCCGGTGGGAAGAGGTTTATCTGCTGTCCATCTGGGAACTCGGGGACAATGCGTATGGTGTTACCATAAAAAAATCGGTGTCGCAAAAAACAGGCAAAACGCTTTCTTATGGAGGTCTTTACTTTATGCTGGCACAACTCGTCAAAAAAGGACTG
>DAOVBT010000319.1 GCA_030670375.1 Candidatus Aminicenantota bacterium
GCTACGATCTCCATAACCTTGGTCCTCCGTTTAAATTCTTTGTTCAGCCGCTCGATGATGTTTGTTGTGCGAAGCGATATCCATTCCTCTGGGGGAAATTTGAAAAAGGTTAAACAGGAGTCAATGGAACTCGCCAGACATTTAACAGCTGAGGGAATTTCTCGCTCCCACCTATCTCCAAAAACCTGGAATAACTCCTTCGCCTTCTTTAAGGACGGGGCATAGAAGATGGAGCGAAGATCATCAGCTACTTCTTTTTTCAGTTTCGCCGGCACTTTGGCCAGAACATTACAGGTCACGTTTATCTGGCAACGCTGAACTTCCCTTTGCGGTCCCTGGCCATTCTGACAAGCACTTCTCCGATCCCCTTCAGTGTGAAACCACGATGATAATACCCGTTGCGATGATTCCGATTGCCATCTCGCCTCTCATAAGGCAGACGGCCAAGAAAATCAGTCAGCTCCATCTGAATCAGTTCAGAAAGATACTGGCCAGTAGTCTCCCGAATTTCCTGCCGCATCATCTTAAAAAGCTTTTTCGGTCTCTTCTGGATGCTCTTGCAAAGCTCCTTAAACTCTGTTAGGCTAAAATTGATTTGCATAAGCTCTTGCTCCTTTCTTTTAGGTTTTTTGGTTCAAACCCTATTTTAAGGAAAAGAGCCTTTTTTTCTACCATGTTTCCAATTTCACACAATAAATTTTACACTACCCAGATTTGGCATTGAAATTAAGAGATACTTTTTGTTACTTTAACAGAAACAGAAAGGAGTCGACATAGGAAGGATAAGCAGTTCCGAATTTGTTTTGAGAGAGATCAGAAGGAAGACGAAAAAGAAGAGTGAGGTATAAAATGATAACATCTAAACGACGAAAAGGAATGTGGCAATTCACAAAATCTTGTGAAGCTAGGGGCCACCACCGTGGTCAAAAAGCGATTATAAAACGGATGGGCATATTCATGGCCGCTTTCTGTCTTGCAGGGACTATGTCTTGGAGTGTCGCCGGGGCGCAACAAGACACACAAATTACACACGGCCCTATCCTTGGCCGGCTGGGCGCTCATGAGATTGGCATCTGGGCGCGGACATTTCGTCCCGGTACCTTCCGTGTGCGATACGGATTTCGATCCGACAGCATGGACAAGCTGTCCAGTCCAGTCACCACCCGGATCGAAGATGACAATACCGGATGGTCCCACATCAAAAACCTGAAAGCCGATACGAAGTATTTCTACGAACTAACCGTTGAGGGCAGCAACGCCACGATGTACAATCGCAGAGGGTCCTTTCGCACTCTGCCTGACCCAGAAGAGATGCGTGACGAAAAGCAGAATCCAAGAGGTCTGTTTAACTTCAGTTTCGAGTATGCCTGCGGAAACAGCCAGAATAGCAATGGGTTTGGCCCGGCGCTTCCAACTTTCCGGACAATGTTGGATCAAATTAAGGACAAGATCAATTTCGCTATTCTCAATGGCGATTGGCTGTACGAGACAAAACGGGATTATCTACCGGAAAGTTGGCTCAAACAAGTAGGGCTCACAAAAGAACAGACTCCTGATGTCGTTAAATATGCCCCGACCATCGTCGGGGTGTGGGAAAACTACAAAACGTATCTTGACAGAGGTCATAATCTGGCATTATGGCACCGAGTGGTTCCTTCGTTTTTCACCATTGACGACCATGAAATTCTTGACAACACGTATGGTGCGGGACAAACAGGACGGCGCAATCGTAAGGCTTTAATGCGTGATCCTGCAGTACACGCATGGCACAACTACCTGGCATGGAGTAATCATACTAGCTTTACCCAAGGCATTACCTTCGGTAGTGCAAAACTCATAGCGGGCAGTGATGTACTGACGGATAAAGAGGCAGACTTTACAAAGCTTGATCTCAGTCAGGCGGCCAAACTTCATGTGCACTGGGGCGGACCGTATGCCGGAGCACGAAGAGTACCTACGAGTTACACCAATGAAGGTAATCCCAATGCCGGTGTGTATGAAATTGTCGAGGTTATAGACGCACATCGGTTACGTATTTATCCATCAGCAAAGAAGAATGGCAACCCCTCTTATTCCATCGGGCGGCGATCCTATGGCAAGATGCGTGTAAGTAATTCAGATTTGTTTTTACTGGATCTGCGTTCGCACCAGGACATGCATGACTTGCGAAATCCCAATAAACCTGGAATCTCTATTATGGGTAAGGAACAGAAAGCCTGGCTGAAGGAGCAAATGGCCGAAAGTGACGCGGATTTTTTCTTCATTCTGTCATCGGTCAACTTCACGATTCCCCATGTCGGCGGCACGGGTGGATCAACATCAAGTCAAACTTCACAAACAGGTCGGGACGACGCCTGGACGATCTTTATCGAAGAGCGGAAAGAGATGATCGATTTCTGGGACTCGCTGGGTAAGCCCGTATTTGTACTTACCGGGGATCTGCACAACAGTTTTGCAATCAAGGTCACCGATAACGTGTGGGAATTTGCTTCAGGACCGCACAACTCGCGTAATCATCCTCTTGGTGCAGAGGGAGGACGGCCGGTAAATGGGATGTTCGACTCTCGAGGGCGGCAAGTTGAGATCCGCTGGTCAACCAGCATTCTCGATGATGTGCCGGGAGGATTGAGACACTATCCAAGCTATTGTGTCGTACAGGTTAATAACGTTTTCAATAATCCGATAGAAGAGGGCAAAGACCGGTGGGTTGCTTTCCCCCGACCCCAGGTGATCTTTCAGTACTACGACGGATTAACTGGGGATTTATTGTACGCTGAATCTATTCTTGCAGCGGTTCAGAATTAAGTGGACAGAATTGGTGTTGAAATTTTGAAAGGAGCAGATAAGATGAATATAATAAAAAGGATGAACCTTAAGTTATTTTACGGCTCATAATCCGCAAGAAATACGGGAATTAAAGGAGGGATCATGCATACCAAATTTTATCGATATCTGTTCATCTTCGGTCTTTTTGCCTGCCTGACCTCAGGAGTTATGCTCTCTGGACAGGTCCAGGAAAAAGATGTCTTCAAATCCTTCGAATGGAGGAACATAGGGCCGGCCAACATGGGGGGCCGCATATCGGATATCCAAGCCCTCGAACAGGATTACCGATTCGTGATCGTAGCCTCGGCTTCTGGTGGAGTCTGGAAATCGACGAATGCGGGAACAACCTGGGAACCCATTTTTGACGATTACGGATCCTCTTCCATCGGAGCTGTGGCGATTTTCCAGAAGGATCCGAACATCCTCTGGGTAGGTACGGGGGAAGCAAACGTCCGGAACAGTGTCATCTGGGGGGATGGTGTTTATAAATCTGCGGATGGCGGCATGACATTCACGCGGGTAGGCTTAGAAGATACTCACCATATCGCCCGGATCGTTTCCCATCCCACAGATCCGGATATCGTTTATGTGGCTGCCCAAGGCCATCTATGGGGCCATACAGGGCTGCGCGGACTGTTCATGACCGAAGACGGGGGAAGAACCTGGCAGAAGCTCGGAAATGGCCTTCCCGACGACGGAAAAACCGGCTGCACCGAAATCGAAATGGACCCTCAAAATCCCGACATTCTTTACACGGCTTTCTGGCAGCGTCTCCGGAGACCTTACCATTTTGACAGCGGAGGCCCGAACGGTGGCATT
>DAOVBT010000126.1 GCA_030670375.1 Candidatus Aminicenantota bacterium
GACACACACCTTGCCCTCTACTCCCCATATAGCCTTTTCCTTTGCAGGAAGAACAGCTGACCATCCGTGTGAGCTTGATCCGCGTTTTCACTCCATCTATGGCATCCTGAAACCCAACCTTCATGGTGTAATGAAGATCTTCTCCCCTTTGAGGCCTTTGAGCTGCTTGAGTCCTTGTTCCAAAAATATTGCTGAAAACATCCTGGAAGGGTGAGGAGCCAAAACTGGAAAAATCGAATCCTTCGAAACCGGATGTGTAGGCCTGCTGGTGGGCGCCTCCTCCAGGAGGATGATCTCCGACAAAACCAAATTGGTCGTATTGGGCGCGTTTTTTAGAATCGCTCAGGACAGCATAGGCTTCCTGAATCTCCTTGAATTTCGCCTCAGCGGCCTTATCCCCAGGATTCAGGTCGGGATGGTATTTTCTGGCAAGCTTCCTGTAAGCCTTTTTGATATCAGCTGTTGAGGCCTTTTTGTCTACCCCAAGAATCTGATAGTAGTCACGTGCCATCCCGGACCTTCCTTATCCTTGAAAGCGACTTATTTCTTTTCTTCGTCTACAACTTCGGCATCGATCACTTCCTCATCCGCTTCCTCTGCCGCCTCCTGCTCTTGTGGCTGGGCTTGTTCTCCAGAGGCATCCTGAGAGCCTCCAGCCTGCTGCTGTGCTTGCTGTTGCTGGGTGGCTTGCTGGTATATCATTTCGGTGAGTTTGTGCGATGCTTGGGAAAGCTTTTCCATTGCCTGCTTAATGGCCTCAACATCTTCTCCCTCAGCTGCTTTTTTCGTGTTATCGATTTCCGCTTGGACTTGGATTGCCTCATCAGTTGGTATTTTTTCCTTATTTTCCCGCAGCAATTTTTCCAGATTGTAAACCATCTGGTCTGCTTGGTTCCTTATATCTATGATCTCTCGCCTCTTTTTGTCTTCGGCTGAGTGAGCATCGGCATCATTGACCATTCGATCGATCTCCTGATCATCCAATCCGGAATGCCCTGTGATCGTGATGGCTTGTTGCTTGCCAGTACCCATGTCTTTTGCTGACACATGAAGAATGCCGTTGGCATCGATATCGAATGCAACTTCTATCTTGGGTATTCCCCTTGGTGAAGGTGGGATTCCATCGAGGTGGAACCGGCCCAATGATCTGTTGTTCGAGGCCATCTCCCTTTCACCTTGAAGAATATGAATTTCGACGCTCGGCTGATTATCGGAAGCAGTCGAAAAGATCTCATTCTTTTTGGTAGGAATGGTTGTGTTCCGTGGAATCATCTTTGTGAACACCCCACCTAAGGTTTCGATGCCGAGAGTCAATGGGGTAACATCCAGGAGAAGAACATCCTTCACATCTCCTGCCAGAACAGCACCTTGAATAGCGGCACCCGCAGCCACGACCTCATCGGGATTAACTCCTTTATGGGGTTCTTTCTTGAACAGGTCTTTGACAGATTGTTGAACCATCGGGATACGCGTGGAACCACCCACTAAGATAACCTCATTGATGTCTCCAGGCTTCAAACCGGCATCTTCAAGGGCTTGGATGCAGGGTTGCTTTGTCCTTTCGATCAGATCTTCCATGAGCTGTTCCAGTTTTGAGCGAGATAGTTTCATCAGCAGGTGCTTCGGTCCTGAAGCATCGGCCGTGATAAAAGGAAGATTGATCTCTGTTTCCATGGTGGTGGATAGCTCCATTTTTGCTTTTTCCGCTGCTTCTTTCAGCCGCTGCAGGGCCATTTTATCTTGGGTTAAATCGATTCCCGCTTCTTTTTTGAACTCTGTCACCAGCCAGTCTTGCACTCTCTGGTCGATATCATCACCTCCGAGATGGGTGTCTCCATTTGTCGATTTGACCTCGACAACACCTTCCCCAACTTCAAGGATGGATATATCGAATGTCCCGCCACCAAAATCATACACGGCGATGGTTTGATCCTTTTTTTTGTCCATGCCGTATGCAAGGGCTGCGGCTGTTGGTTCGTTGATGATCCTAACCACTTCCAATCCAGCAATCGTTCCCGCATCTTTTGTCGCTTTTCTCTGGCTGTCGTTAAAATAAGCCGGGACAGTGATAACAGCCTTATCAACCTTTTCTCCCAAATAATCTTCCGCGGCTTTTTTCAGCTTTTGCAGTATTATCGCTGAGATTTCAGGGGGTGCATACTTTTTTCCTAACGCTTCGACAACAACGTTTCCCTTGGAATCTTTGGACACTTTAAAGGGAACTTGTTTGATTTCCTCTGGAACTTCATTTTGCCGCCGTCCCATGAATCTTTTGATCGAGTAAATGGTATTCTCCGGATTTGTGATTCTTTGTCTTTTGGCAACCTGGCCGACCAAGCGTTCCCCTTTCTCTGTGAAAGCGACGACAGATGGAGTCGTTCGCCCTCCTTCTTCGTTCGGGATAATTTTGGGCTTGTTTCCTTCTGTAACGGCCACAACAGAATTTGTAGTTCCTAAGTCAATACCTATAGTTTTCGCCATTTATTTCCTCCAATGAAAATATACATTAATATTTAGTACAGTTACAATATAAAACATGAGTGTTGTTTTGTCAAGTATTTTTGATGCATAAACTTATTCTTTTTGTTTATAGGTATATTCCCCGAGAACTTCTTAGAAAAACGAGATTCAGTTATTTTTAGCTGTCAGGATCTTGGATAAATCCTTCTTTCATCAGGAGTTGAACTTCTTCTCTGGCTTTTTTTATGATAGCTTCGGCTATTTTGAATCTTTCTTTAGCCGGCTGCTTAATTCTTGCTACGCCCTGTTCTATTCCTTTGGTGCCAACTACCACAGCCACTCTGGGAAAAACTTCCCATTCATCCATGGTAGGAATGATATAGTCTTCACTTATTCCGTTATCTGCTGCAACTTTTGCTAATTCTTTGGCAGCCTCAATACACATATCATCCGTGATCTTTGTGGCACGGATATCCAAAGCTCCTCTGAAAATTCCGGGGAATCCGAGAGAGTTATTAACCTGATTAGGAAAATCCGAGCGACCCGTGGCCACAATTCTGGCTCCCGCTTCTTTTGCCTCCCAAGGCCAAATTTCTGGTATGGGATTGGCAGAGGAAAACACAATAGAATCACTAGCCATTTGTGCAACCCATTCTTTTTTTATAACGCCAGGTCCAGGTCTAGAGGCGGAGAGCACGACATCAGCTCCTTCCATAGCCTCTTTTATATCACCTCTTTTACCCTCACGATTTGTGGTTTCACACAGTTTCCATTTTTCTTTATATTTCGTCTTCAGCATCATTTTATCGCCTCTGTCTTTGTGTAAAATACCCTTGGAATCCACAGCAATAATGTTTTCTGGATTGACTCCGGCAGTGACGATAAGCCTGGCAATAGCTATATTTGCTGCACCAGCACCGATCAAGGCCACTTTTATATCCCCCATCTTTTTTCCAACGATTTTCACAGCGTTCAGCAACCCAGCTACAGTTACACAGGCTGTTCCCTGTTGATCATCGTGCCAAACCGGAATTTCCATTTCTTTCCTGAGGGTGTCTAATATATGGAAACATTTAGGATGGGCGATATCTTCGAGGTTGATACCGCCGAAAGTCGGTTGAATCCATTTCACGGCTTTGATGATCTCCTCAGGATCTTTGGTATCCAGGCAGATCGGGAAGGCATCTACGCCACCCAAATATTTGTACAGAAGGGCCTTTCCCTCCATAACCGGAAGTCCGGCTTCAGGACCTATGTCTCCCAATCCTAAAACACGCGAACCATCCGATACAACAGCCACAAAATTCCATTTGTTGGTCATTTCATAAGCTTTTTCTTTGTCCCGATGAATTTTTTTGCAGGGTGCTGCTACTCCAGGCGTGTACCAAACGCCGAAATCGTTGAAATCTCTTATGCGACACTTAGGTAGTACTTCTATCTTGCCCCTATAAAACGGATGAAGACGCAAAGCATCTTTTGAAGGTTGCTCTGCTTTGGCCAGCAACTCTTCCACTGTGACTTCTTTCAAAACTTCCTCCTTATGGCATCATCGAATCAGAGCTCTCAAATGCCACAAATTAGTATTATTGTTTAGGTATAAAAATAAATTATTATAATCCTCTTAATTTATTAGTCAAGCCGAATAATTGTCAGGACAAAATTATCTGTGCAAAAAGCACCTTTCGCTGTCTGTTTCTCCATGTTTTTTTGTGATGATCATGGCCAGTTCCAATTCGTTTGCTGTCTGAAGGACTTGCTCGTCTCTTATCGAGCCCAAAGGATATATGATGGCCGTGATTCCGCTTCTGGCAGCAAGCTCGACGACATCCGTGAAAGGCATAAAAGCATCCGATGCCATAACACATCCTTCAGAACCGTAACCGCGCTTGGAAAATTTGATGGCATCCTCTGCGGCATCGATACGGCTCCTCTGTCCTGATCCTATTCCGTGTATCCGGCAAGCAGAACCGATCACGATAGCATTAGACCGGGTGAAGCACGCCACCGTCCAGCAAAAAATAGCAGCTTCGATCTCTTCTTTTGATGGAATTTTCTCGGAAACAACTTCCACAGATTCCGGTGATATGATCTTGGAATCAAACCGTTTTTGAACCAAAAGGCCTCCCTCAACTCTTTTGAACTCCAGGCCGTTATCCCGAGAGGGATCATCTATGGGCGCAGTAAGTTTCACCACACGCAAAGGTTTCCTCGTCGCTAAAACTTCGAGGGCATCTGGATTGAAATCAGGGGCAAACACCACCTCCACGTTCCTGCCCTTTTCGACTATGATTTCAGCCAAAGGTTTATCGATCGGATAATTGAATACATCCACACTGCCGAAATTCGAAAGGGGATCGCATCCCCACGCTTTCTGAAAAACTTCTACTGGCTCCTCCCCCATTGCCACACCGCTGGGCATTTCATGTTTCACCAAAACGCAAATATGCCGATTAGGATAAATGCCAGAAAGCTTTCTCACCAGCCTGAGCCCCAAATCCATATCTCCGATGTTGATGTAACTCAGGCCTTTAGTCCCTTCCTGAATGAGCTCTAATGATGCCATGTTTGGGCCAGACGCTCCAGGCTCCTGGTAGAAGGCCGCGGGATATCCAGGATTCTCTCCATATCTCATCGAGAGTTTTTTCTCAAATGGGAGGTTCCCCCAGCGAAGAGTGTCCGGGAATTCCTCTTCCACTTTGGTTCGGTACTGCTTGCGAGTTGTTTTATCGAATTTTTCCATTTGAAACTTACATCCTTTCCGCTCTATTTATGATGTGGGTATCGAATTTATGTAATAACAAATCGATCCCGAAAATGCAGGCCACAGCCACCCGAAAATCTTGGCCTCCCTCTTTGGGCGCAAGTGATCCGTAAACCCTGTCTGCCACCTCCTGGGGAGTGGAACCCTTTATTTCCACTTCCTGCGGCTCTCCCTCGAAAGATGGCAAGGGATCTCTATTCGCTCCCTCATAAGTCATGATCATTTTGCCTTTGCCCGGGACAACGGAAAATTCATAAATATTCCTCATAGATGAGCCATCGGGCGCTTTTCTTATCAAACTGAGCGCTGCACTTTTGTTCGAAAGAATGCACCCGCTAATTCTGGGCGTAAAGGTCGGTTCGTCAGGTTCGTAATCCCAATTTTTCAATGCAAACGCAAGAATTTCTGCTGCGCTTTCACTCTGGCCCAAGCAGGCCATGATATCTACGGTTTGTTTCCCGTTGCTGATGGCAATTCCCTGAGATAGGCAGAAAACGCTCGGGTAGATCAGCAGGTCTATGTTCCCTTTTTTCATAAGGTTTTTGTCTGTGGGCTTCACCCAAATCGCATCTTCTTCTCGCTCCATTTTTCTGGCTTGGCTTGAGACGGATCGCCCTGTGATGGCATAAACAACCAAAACCTTTTCCGTCCTTTTCTCTTGCCCGATAATAATTAGGCGTCCTGGATATTCTTTATTCACTATAGCCTTTTTGTTCATTGGTTTTATTATATTCCCTCTGTATTTACTAGGACTTATGGATAATATAATAGGTGGAGTTAAAGTTCAAACACAAAAACAAGAATATGGGGTCAAACCTTGACTTTGGACATTCTGGTTCATTTCCCTTATACTTTTTCCTTAATCTGAATTACTCATAAACACTATTTTATTGACCCATGACATCAACGAGGCAAATATGAGAAAAGACGAATACCCGGAAAAGGCATACAAAAACCTGGAATTCCTGAATTCAGAAGAAGCACGGACCATCCGTATCCTGAGTGAGTATATAGAACCCCTCGCCAGATTGACCGAACACAAAGTCAACAGCACAGTGCTTTT
>DAOVBT010000124.1 GCA_030670375.1 Candidatus Aminicenantota bacterium
CGGATGATCTCTCTCGAGCTATTCTTGACGGCATTCAAAAATATCTCGAAACTTACCCTGCTTCATTTAACATCCATGGAACCACCGTTGCAACAAACACCCTTCTTGAAAGGAAGGGGGGACGAATAGCCCTGATAACGACCAAAGGTTTCGAAGATGTTCTGTTTATCGGAAGACAAGTGCGGAAAGACCTTTATAGTCTCAAAGGTGAAGACAGGCGTCCGTTACTTCCTCGAAGCCTTTGTTTTGGCTTGGAGGAGCGCACGACAGCAGCAGGAAAGGTCGAAAAGAAGATTTCTGACCTTGAATTCCAGACCACTCTGGACGCAATAAAAGCGAAACATGTGAAGGCCGTGGCAGTCTCACTCATCAATTCCTATGCCAATCCTCTGAACGAAAGATGTATCCGTCAAAAACTGGAAGAGGAAAATATCCCGTATTCTCTTTCGAGCGATATTCTTCCCGAATACAGGGAATACGAACGAACCGTTGTTGCGGCTGTGAACGCGTACTTGATGCCCGTTATCAGCCAATACTTGGAGAATTTGGAGCATAAACTGCAAATCCCAAACTTGCGAATTATGCAATCCAACGAGGGATACATTTCACCTGAAATAGCCAAGGCAGAACCCATCAGGACAGCCCTCTCCGGGCCTGCAGGAGGTGTTGTCGGGGCTTTTCATTTGGGAAAATCTATCGGACTGAACAGGATGATTTCCTTCGACATGGGAGGAACTTCCTCGGATGTGTGCTTGATCGATGGAGAAATTCAAAGAACCAATGAAAGCAAAATCGGAGACTTCCCTGTGCGCCTGCCGATCATCGATATTCATACAGTCGGAGCGGGTGGGGGTTCGATCGCCTATGTGGACAGCGGAGGTTCATTGCGGGTTGGCCCTGAAAGCGCGGGAGCCGATCCTGGTCCAGCTTGTTATGGGAAAGGAAATCTTCCGACAGTTACAGATGCCAATCTTGTGCTTGGTCGCCTAGTCCCGGAATTCTTCCTCGGAGGGAAGATGAGGATTTACCCGGAGAGAAGCCATCGGGTTTTGAAGAATCTTGCGACAAAAATCGGCAAAATACCTTTAGAGACCGCTTCTGGGATAATCCAAATCGCCAATGCCAACATGGAAAAGGCCACACGCGTCATATCCATAGAGCGCGGCTTTGATCCCCGGGATTTTGCCCTGATATCTTTCGGTGGAGCGGGTGGCATGCATGCTATCGATATCGCCTCGAACCTGAACATCGCCACAATTATCGTCCCGAAAAATGCTGGTGTTCTTTCCGCCCTTGGCTTGTTGATGGCAGACTCCATAAAGGATTATTCCCGATCGATCCTTAAAATGGCCGAACACACAACAAAAAAAGAAATAGAAAAACATCTTTTTGAACTTCAGAAAAAAAGCATCCGAGACATGAAAAAGGAGGGATTCCAAGAAGAAGATATCCAAATATCTCCGTCTCTCGACCTCAGATATCTGGGGCAGTCCTACGAGATCACACTCCCCTATCGGCTTAAGCAAGCTTACCACTTATCTTTCATTTCGGATTTTCACAAGGCCCACCAGCGGCTCTATTCCTACCATCACCCCGAGCGCCCGGTCGAAATCGTCAACATACGCTTAAAATCCATAGGAGTTGCAAAAAAAATCAAGCTTAAAAAACGGCAAATACGGCAAGAGACTCCTGTAAACCAAGCTCTGTTGAAAAAACAAGCTCTTTTTTACAGAGGAAAAAAATACCAAGCGTCTGCCTATATTAGGGAGTGCCTTGAACCCGGGAACAGGATATCAGGTCCGGCTCTTATCGTGGATCAAGAATCAACGACATTCCTTCCGCCGTTATACAGCCTTAAGGTGGATGGATTATTAAATTTGATTATGGGAAAAACGGTCATATCCAATGCGAAGCCTTAACTTTGATCCTATCGAGTTGGAACTATTCAAAAACATCTTTGTTTCCATTTCTGAAGAAATGGGAGCCGTTCTTGGACGGACAGCCATCTCTCCGAACATTAAAGAAAGAAAGGATTTTTCGTGTGCTCTGTTCAATCCCAAAGGAGAAACTTTTGCTCAGGGCTCGCACATCCCAGTCCATCTGGGCGCTATGCCTTTATCTGTCCAGGCATCGCTCCGATCTGTTTCCTTCGAAAACGGAGATCTGGTGATCCTCAATGATCCGTATCAAGGGGGAACCCATCTCCCTGATATCACATGCATTTCTCCCGTTTTTATGGGAAAAAAATTGACTTTTTTTGTCGCTAACCGTGCCCATCATTCTGACGTGGGAGGTATGACCCCCGGCTCGATGCCCCTTGCCTCGGAAATTTTTCAAGAAGGCTTAATCATTCCTCCCATAAAACTCGTTAGGAAAGGAATCCTCGATGAAGATATTCTCAAACTCATCTTGTCCAACGTCCGAACGCCCGAGGAGAGAAAAGGAGACATTTTGGCACAAATAGCCGCTAACAGCACGGGCAAACAACGCCTGGAAGAAACAGCAAAAAAATACGGGCACACAAAGCTCGTTCGGTATGGTCAACTTATCCAGGATTATACAGAGAAAATTTTGAGAAAAACCCTCCTGTCCATTCCTAAGGGGATATATTCTTTTTCGGATTTCATGGACAATGACGGCATTTCAGACAATCCTGTCAAAATAGCCGTTAAAATAAGCGTCCAAGGTGAAGAAGCAATCCTCGATTTCAGCTCTTCCTCAGCGCAAGTGGAAGGAGGCGTGAATGCAAACTTTGCGGTCACATGTTCGGCAGTCCTGTATGTTTTTCGCTGCCTTGTGGAGGAAGATATTCCTTTCAACACCGGATTGATGCGTCCGATCCAAATTATCGCTCCGCGTGGATCCGTGGTCAATGCCCAGCATCCGGCAGCCACCGCAGGAGGAAATGTGGAAACCTCACAGAGGATTGTCGATGTTATCCTTGGAGCACTTTTAAAGGCCATCCCTGAGAGAATCCCGGCAGCCAGTTCGGGAACCATGAACAATGTGGCCTTTGGAGGATTCGATCCGGACAAAGAATCCAGATTTACCTATTATGAAACCATTGGTGGAGGGATGGGCGCCAGTCCGGATAGAGATGGGTTGAGTGGGGTGCATACCCATATGACTAATTCCCTGAACACACCGATGGAAGCGCTAGAAAACTATCTCCCGATGAGAATAAAAAAATATGCATTGCGTAAAGGTTCGGGAGGAAAAGGTAAACAAAAGGGGGGGGAGGGAATCATCCGGGAATATGAATTTTTTGTCCCCACGCATGTGTCGTTACTCTCTGAGAGACGGAAGTTTGCCCCCTACGGTGTTTTGGGAGGCAAGGAAGGAAAAAGAGGCAAAAATCTCCTTATTCCCTACAAAGGAAAGAAAAAAATCTTGGGCCCGAAGGCGAACCTAAAAGTCCAACCAGGAGACATCTTACGTATCGAGACACCCGGTGGCGGAGGTTATGGTAAAAAGAAATAAAAGATCCGCCTTTGGCCCGGGTTTCCTCGTGGCTGCTGCATTCATAGGTCCAGGAACCGTGACATCCTGTTCATTGGCCGGCGCCCAATTTGGATATGTTCTCATTTTTGCATTGATCTTCGCCATCGCAACTACACTGATCCTGCAGGAAATGACAGGAAGACTCAGTCTTGGTTCTGGATATGATCTGGGCCAATCCCTCAGAGAATTTCCCCAAAATCAGGTGACAAAAATCCTGTTCGCTATCTTGACCTTGTCTTCCATCACGTTTGGCTGTGCGGCTTACGAAGCAGGCAATCTGGTCGGGGGGGCACTGGGACTGGAGATGGTCAGCCCCATATCGAAAAAAATCTGGGTCCTTTTGATCTCTCTAGTGGCAGCTTTTGTGCTCAGCAGAAAAAAATATCGTATCGTTGAAAAATTCTTGATATTCCTGGTCTTTTTCATGAGCCTTTCCTTCCTGATAACCCTTATTCTTATCAAACCAGACTTGCTCTCCATAATAAAAGGAATGATCCCCTCTTTCCCGAATAAATCCCTTTATCTGGCACTAGCTCTGGTGGGCACAACGGTCGTTCCCTATAACCTGTTCCTCCATTCTTCTACCGTGAAAGAAAAATGGAAAAAGAAGGAAGATCTGAGGGACGTCAAAAAGGATCTTTTGGCCTCCATTGGCCTGGGTGGATTGATTTCTGTATCGATAGTGGTCACCTCTGCTGTGGCTTTTTATGAAAAGGGTATTACTCTGGAAAGTGGGGCTCAGATGGCTCAGCAACTGAAACCTCTTTTTGGATCCTTCACAAACCTGCTGTTTGGGATGGGATTATTTGCGGCAGGATTGAGTTCAGCCATCACGGCTCCTTATGCGGCAGCCTTTGCCTCTTCGGGCATCCTTGGCTGGAAAGAAGGGAGTAATTCGGGCAAATTCCGGGCCGTCTGGATGGGGGTCCTCGGGACAGGGCTCATCGTTTCCCTGTTTGATTTCAATCCGTTGGCGATCATCGTGTTCGCCCAAGTGGCAAACGGGCTCGTCCTTCCTGTGGCCTCGATATTTTTGCTGATCGTTCTCAACAACCGACAAAAAATGAAGGGCCTGGCCAACACACCTGTTCAAAACATCGTAGGGGGATTGGTGATTCTTCTGGTGTGCTTTTTGGGAATCTGGAATATCCTCAAGCTATTCCTTTAAGTCCACTCTTATTGGAACGCGAAGTCGACGGCGGCCTGTGCATGGAGTCTCGTCGTGTCATAAACAGGAATCTCATAATCATCATGGCTGACAATCAAGGGAATTTCTGTGCACCCGAGAATCACGCCTTGAGCTCCTCGATCTACGAGGTTTTGGATGACGCTCTTAAACTTTCCCTTGGACAGCTCCTTAATCTCTCCCAAGCACAGCTCACTGTAAAGGATATCATGCACAACCTGTCGTTCGTCTGAACTGGGTATCAGAACGTCCAGCCCGTGTTTATCCCTTAACCGACCTTTGTAAAAATCCTGCTCCATCGTGAACTTGGTTCCGAGGAGCCCGACTCGTGTTTGTCCGTTGCTTTTGATAGCCTGAGCAGTAACATCAACAATATGCAGGACTGGAATATGGATGGCTCCTTGAACCTCATCGGCCATTTTGTGCATCGTGTTGGTGCAAATCATCACAAAATCCGCACCCGCTCTCTCCAATCTCTGGGCGGCATCCATCATCAAACGGGTCAATTCGTCCCAATCTCCCAGGTGCTGCAGCTTTTCCACTTCTTCAAAATCCACGGAATACAGGATACACTTGGCCGAGTGAAATCCCCCGAGCCTTTCCTTTACGGTTTCGTTGATAATCCGGTAGTATTCCAAAGAAGATTCCCAGCTCATTCCACCGATCAAACCCATGGTTTTCATAATGCCCTCCGTCCGATTAGCCTGAATAATCCAGGCTAATTTCCGATTTCGTAGAATTCTTTGATGCTGGCTACAATATATTCCTGCAGGTCATTGCCCAGTTCAGGATAGATGGGCAAGGCCAAAACTTCGGTCGTGGCTTTTTCGGTCTCAGGAAAATCTCCTTCCTTGTAACCCAAGTAGGTAAAACATTCTTGAAGATGGAGGGCAAGGGGATAATAGATAGCAGTGCCTATTCCTTTTGACGCGAGAAATTTTTGGAGCTCATCTCTGCTTTTTACACGGATGACATACTGATTATAGATATGATAGCGAGGAATTCCACTGGATTTATACAAAGCATCAGGAATTTGGAGAATTCCATTCGCTGTCAAGCCTGTTTCCTCTAGCAGCCTATCATACAGAAGAGCATTGTTTTTCCTTTTTTGTGACCAATCATCTAAATATTTCAGCTTCACGAGCAACACCGCAGCTTGGATAGAATCCAGACGAAAATTTCCCCCGATAATGTCATGAAAGTACTTATTTTGAGCTCCGTGCACCCTGAGAATTCTCACTTTCTCTGCTAATCTTTCGTTGTCCGTCAAGATCATTCCCCCATCTCCGTAAGCTCCCAGGTTTTTTGAGGGAAAAAACGACAGGATGCCCAAATCGCCCATCCCACAAGCATTCTGGACTCCTGAAGGAGAGGGATATCCGGCACCGATAGCCTGTGCTGCATCTTCTATAACAGAGAGGTTATATTTTTCCGCGGAGGCCAATATGGGAGCCATATCTGCACACTGACCGTACAGATGAACCGGTATGATAGCCCTGACTCTTGAACTCGATTGTTTTTTTATCTCAACCTTTATCACATCCTCTAAGCTGTCCGGATTCATGTTGTACGTTTTTTTATCGATATCGCAGAAAATCACTCGTGCTCCCACTCGAATAAT
>DAOVBT010000022.1 GCA_030670375.1 Candidatus Aminicenantota bacterium
TATCTCCCGCTTCAGGATGACATCTCCTCGGTAGCTATCTGGTACCAGACTGAGCCCCACGCCAAATTCCCCAAACTCCCGAGCAAAGGCAAACTCGAAATCATTTAATCGGATAGTGTCGTCATTGCGGATCTGCTTCAACCAGCCGTCTTTTATTCCCTGGGGCGGATTCTTCGCTCGATTATTGCATTCCGACAAGATGGTTCTTCTGGATGACACGCTGCTGTCAACCGGCTTCACCTATGTCAACCGGAACCGAATCAAAGGTCCTGATGGAGAAGTCTGGATATCTGTCCCCCTTAAAAAGAAAGGAAAAGGACGCCAGAAAATTAAGGACCTTGAATTGTTTGAAAAAGAGAGATGGGCAAAAGATTTTTTTCTCACTCTCAGACATATCTACGTCAAATCTATTTATTTCCTACCTATATATAAAAGGATAAAGGAAACAATTGAGATGCATGAGGAAAACTTTCTGAAAATGGTTCTAAAACTTCTGCAGATACTGAAAGAGGAATTCGGGATTGAACAAGATTTCACTCTTCAATCAGAAATCGGAATTTCAGGACTAGGGACAGAGCTTCTTGTCTCCCTCGCCAAAGAACTCGGCGCCACCGAAGTGATTCTCCCCTACTTTTCAGACAAGGCCGTTGAATGTCAAAGATTTAAAAACGAAAACATCGCTGTTTTGTTTCTGCGCTACGATCCTCCTCCGTATCCCCAGTTTTGGGGAAAGTTCATCCCAAAACTTTCAGCCCTCGATCTTCTTTTGTGTATGGGCAAAGACGGAAAGCATATCCTCGAAAGAGGATCTTTTATTAATGATCCAAAATTGACGAATCATACCCAAGACTAGTGCAATTACTTCTGTTCTATGAGGATCACTTTGCCGAGTCCAAGCTTTTCCAAAGATTTCATCTGGGTGGCGGCATCTCCGACAACAAGATAGATCATCCGGTCTGGATCGATGTGCTTATCGACGAAATCCAAAATATTGAGATGATCAATGGGGATAATTGATACAAAGATACTTACTCAGCCAGCAAAGCAGAAAAGGAAATTCTTATCTTTTTTATAGGGTTTATTTTTTAATTTTTCCTAGTTCTTCCTGGAACTCGTGTATTAGCTTCTTTAGCGTATCTATAGATTCAACGGCCTCTTTGTATTCAACGGCCTCTTTATCTTTTGTGATTTTGATGAGGAGAGTGCCTTCATCTTCATCGAACGTGGTTTCGACGTCGTAGCCTTCGGGGAGGTTACTCTCCAGCTTTTTTATGGCTTTCTCATAGGCCTCTTTTTTATCTGAGTCGAGTTCTGCATGATAGATAAGAGAGAATGCTCCCTTATCATCCGTGATCTTTACCGCATGATATCCTTCTTCATGATCCAAATGGATATCTTTGGTTCTGATTCTCACATCGTAATGCCTTGATTTTTCAAATTTTTTCTCTAAAGCTTTCTTCAATTCTTCCAGGATTTTTTCTATCCCTTCGAGTTCAACCTCTTTCACCTCAACATCCAATTCTTTTTCCTTAAGCTTGGACAATTTTTCCTTAATTTTCTCTATCAGTTTTTCATACTTCTCGGTATCGACAAAGACGTGGACTTTGGGATGCACTTCGACATGGGGCAAGGCATGGATCTTTTTTACCAGTATAGAGGGAGATTTCAGCTCTATAACCTTTACTCCTTCTTTATCATCTTTGTTGATGTAGATGACAGCTCCCTCATCCAGCTCGATTTTTTTCACATCTTCAGAAAGATGCAGCTTGTCCGCTTTGATCGTCAATGTCACGTATTTGTCTTTGTCGTGTTTTACGTGCGGTGATATAACATATATGATTTCATACGTTCCTTTTTTGCCTTCTTTAGTTGTCCAAACAACCGCAGTTTTCTCTTTTTTCTTGTCCTCTTTTTTCGCTTTTTTCTTAACTTCTTTTTTCTGCTCTTTTTTATCTTGGTTCTGCAAATCAGCCAGCGCCTCATAAGAAGCGACTGGTTCTATGACTGTTTTGTCCGCGAAGGAAACGCCTTCAGCATGGCTGTCGGAGGAGTTCCCAGGACGCGCCAGACCGATAAACGAAATGGATAGGATAGCCAATACACCCAGCAATACTTTGGTTTTCATTTGAACCTCCTTGAGGTTGAACCTCTGTTTCAAAATAGTGGTAAGCCTGTCGTTCAGGTGGGATTTATTCATCGCACCTAAAACAGCCGCGGGTGGATTCCAATGACCGGATACGGAATTCCGGATAAAAAGAAGGTTTTCCGCATAGATCGACGGTTTTATGCCCGCTTTCAAGACAAGCTCGTCACAGGCCTTTTCCTGTTCCCTCTTGATCATCCCCAAAACGATCCAGCTAAGAGGATTGAACCAGTAGATAGCCCGGCTGATACGAGCCATTATCATGACTAAAAAATCTCCTCTTTTGATGTGAGAGAGCTCGTGATAAAGGGCCGAAGAACGTTGATTTTCACTCCAGTATCGAGATTCTGCCGGCATCATCACAACGGGTTTGAAGACACCCCATGTGAGAGGAATCATGGTTTGGTCATGACTCAAAAGATTGATTTTTCTCCTCAAAGAAACTGTCTGCAAAAAACGGTACAGAAGTCTTTTCCACAGGGAATCCTGTATATTCTGTCCCTCTCGAGTTAGCCGGATAGTGCCATACAAGCCCGACACAATCCGAAAAGCAAGAAACAGCAATCCAAAGAACCACAACAAAAGCGCAGCAAAGCCAAAAACAGGCTTTGATCTTGAGAGGAACAAACTCAAAACAGACCGGGAGCCTTTTTTAACCTCCGCCATTTGCATGGGTGCCTCAGAGGCCATCGAGGTAGATCCGAGAGTTTGGGAGGAACTATTCACGTTTCCGATTAAGCCATCGGCTTTTAGGGTAGCTACATCCCTTGTTTTCCATGAGGGAAGGAATTTGGTTTCCCATCCGGTTGTGACTGATGATAGAAAAGGCAGAAACAGGAGCCCGATAAGAAACACAGAAAGAACAAGATGTCTCAATCCGGCTGACTTTTTCCTCAATAAAAAGACCAGTACTATCGATACAGACAGGATCACAGAGCTCTTGATCAGATATTCACAAAGGAGGGAAAGCCATCCGCTTTCAAATAAAAATCCCATGTTTATCTTCCTTCTTTCCTGGCCTTTTCGATAAGTGCTTGCAGGCGGTGATAATCTTCATCGGAAAGATCGTCTTCCGAAATATCGAGGAGAGCAGCCATAATTTCTTCCGTCGAGCCATTAAAGAAAGTCTTTCGAAGGTGTTGTAGGGCAGTTTGTCTTGCTGTTTCCCGGGATAGAGTGGGGTAGAAAACATAACGAGGCCCATCCTGTTTGTGACACAAGTGCCCCTTGTTTTCCAATACTCGGAGCAATGCTCTCACAGCGGAGTAACTGGGAGGGTTGGGGAGTCTCTCGAGCACCTGGGCGACCGTGGCTTCCTTTAATTGATAAATGATGTCCATGATCTGCCTTTCTCGACGGCTGAGATTCGCCTGTTCTTTCATGCTTTTCACCTTCTTATACGGCTGACATTCGATGTTGTTTTTTTAGCATGTTAAAATTTTAGCACCTTTTTATCCACCTGTCAACAGGATTTGTGAAATTTTTTGATCCAACTCTGTCAATGGGTTAACAGCATCATCGAATATGCGACCTTTATCAGAGGGCTGGGTATATAAATATACCTAGAATAATCGTCTATTCAGGCGTGAATCTCCTTTATTTCTGCTCGATGAGGGCCACTTTGCCGAGGCCAAGCTTTTCCAAAGATTTCATCTGGGTGGCGGCATCGCCGACAACAAGATAGATCATCCGATCTGGATCGATGTGCTTCTGGGCCAATTCCTTGTGTGCCTCTTGTGTCAAATTTTTGACGAATTCTTCCCTCAGTTTGATGTAGTCATCCGGACGGTTGTACGTCGCGATATTGTTCAGTATTCCGAGTAGAGCACCAAGTGTCTCAAAATTCCGGGCATTGGATTTAACCAGCGCATCCTTGGTGAATTGCAAATCCTCAGGAGCGATTCCTTCCCGGTATTTCAACATTAAATCCCGGAAAATCTGCACCGACTCCAGCGTGGCAAGAGACTGAACCGACGATGAAGCCGTAAATGTTCCCGGCTGGAGATATCCGCTAAAACCTGTGCGGGCCCCATAGGTATAACCTTTCTCTTCCCTCAGGATCAGGTTCACAAATCCGTTGAAGCTTCCACCCAGTTTGTAGTTCATGACATAGGCCGGGTAATAATCCACATCCGTGGCTGGCATGGCCAAGTTCCCGATATTAATGACGGATTGGCGTGCTCCTGGGAAATCGATAAAATAAAACATAGATTTTTCGAGAGGAGCCGGGAGTTCAAATTCCGGAAAAGCGACCTCTTTGGTAGCCCACTTCTCTTCCAAGGATTTAAACGTACTGACAGCATCTTGTTGAGAGATATTGCCGACAATAGTCACATTGGTGATAGACGGCGAAAAGTTCTTTTCGTAATAGGCCTTCAGGTCGTCGATCGTAATAGCATCGACAGATTCCATTGTTCCCAAAGTCGGAATGCTGAAGATGTGTTTATCACCGTAAACAAGTTTGTTGAAAACATTGCGCGCAACGGCAGTCGGGCTGACTTTGCTCCGGTTGATGTTTTCGATGGTCTGTTTATTCACCCTGGCGAATTCCTTCTCGTCCCAACGCGGTTCCAACAGGATTTCCTCCACAAGCTGGAAGACGTCGTTAAACTTGGAAGTCAAACAATTTACGGATACCGTTATGGCCTCACGACCCGTGTACATATAGATATTGGCACCCAACTCCTCGATGGCTTCTTCCAGTTCGATTGGGGTTTTATTTTTTGTCCCTTCCATCATCATGTCCGTTACCAGGTTGGCTACACCGACTTTGTTCATATCATCCAGCAGCTGGCCACCTTTGATCGTCATGGAAAACTGCACAAGGGGCAATTCCGTGTGTTCGATCCCAAAAATCTTTATTCCATTGGAAAGTTCATCCTTCCAGATTGTCGGAAGGGTGATTTCTGGATCGGGTCCTATGGGGGGCTCTTGGCTGCGGTCGAATGAGGACAGGATCGGTTCAACTTTGAATTCCTCAATCCCTCTATCCGCCATTATTTTTTCTGCGGCTGCGGCTTCTTCCTCAATGGCAAAGGGCTCTGATCCTTCAACGATCAAATCCAACTGTCCTTTGGGTACGAAGCTTGTCATCACGTAGGATTTGTCTTTGATGTATGTTTCATACACACGCAGGATGTCTGCCTTGGTGACGGCTTTGATGTTTTTGAGATCCGTGGTCACATATCCCGGAGAACCGGCATATTCATTGTACCGGGCGAGTTGGAATGATTTACCCAAAATGCTGGACATGCTGTTGTAAAATTGGGTTTCAAGGCCAGCCTTTATGCGCTCCACATCCTCTTCAGTGAACGACTCTGTCTCGAATCTCTGGAAGCTTTCCGCGATGGCATCTTTGACATCGTTGAGATTGATATTTGGAAAAGACTGGATCCGGATGGCAAATTCCCCTGCAACTTCATTGCTCCGCTGATATCCCGAGACAGAAGGAGCCAGTTTCTTTTCTTCCACGATGACCTTGTAAAGAGGGGCCTTTTTCCCGTAAGAAAACAACTGCCCGAAGAAAGACAAAGCATAGGCGTCCGGTTGATACTGCTCCACAGTCGGGATAATCATATTCAACTGGGGCACATTGGCGTATTTGTCCTCCCAATAGGCCATTCTGATACTATCCAGGGTAACGGGCTGAGGTTTGGGATCATCCTTGGCTTCCCCGGATTCTATCTCGCCATAATATTTCTCGATCCACTGCTTTGTCTTCTCCCGATCAAAATCGCCTGCGACAACAAGTGTAGCATTATTTGGGCGATACCACTTGCTGTGGAATTCATGGACATCTTTCAAAGTGGCCAGGGTCAGGTCCTTCATAGAGCCGATCACCGTCCAGTTGTAGGGATGATCTTCAGGATAAAGCAGCTTTCCGAGAATATGAGAGGTGTAGCCGTAGGGCCGATTTTCCCCCTGTCTTTTTTCGTTTTTGACGACATCCTGTTGATTGGCAAAGGCCTCTTGAGTGATCATGGGGGTTAGGAAACCCAAACGGTCTGCCTCAAGCCAGAGGACCATCTCCAGGGCGTTTTTAGGAACGACTTGAAAATAGATCGTGCCATCTCGGCTTGTGCCTCCGTTCAGTGTTCCACCGACACCTTGGATTTTCTTGAAAAACTGGTCCTGTCCGACATGCTGTGATTCCTGAAACATCATGTGTTCGAAAAGATGGGCAAAACCTGTGCGTCCCACCTCTTCCCGGTTGGACCCGACATGGTATTGGACGGCAACAGCTGCGATAGGGTCGGACTTGTCTTCATGCAGCACGACTTCCAGACCATTAGCCAGCGTGTACTGTTCATAATCGATCTTGAGTTCGGCTTCTTCGGCGGGTTTTTTTGTGCAAGCAATCGGCACAATAAGGGCAAACGCTAAAATAAAAATAAAAAACTTTTTTCTTGAAAGCATGATTCCCTCCTAAAAATTATTATTTTTTAACTAGATCCATTCTTCTCAAAAAAAGAGTTCTTATTCTAGCTCTAAAATTTTTTAATGTAAAGAAGGGATTTACTACTCGTACCTTAGTGAGTCGGAGGGGTTGGAGAGGGCGGCTCTCAACGACTGGTAGCTTACGGTTAAAATCGCAATCAGGAATGTCACCAGCCCTGTCCCGAGGAAAATCCAGAGCTTGATGTCCGTCCGGTAAGGAAACTCCTGGAGCCATCGATTCAGCGCAAAATATGAAAGCGGCCAGGCAATCAGGTTGGCCACAATAACCCACTTCGAGAATTCTTTGGTTAGCAGAACGACAACACCCGAAATCGACGCTCCCAATACTTTTCGAATCCCGATCTCCTTGGTCCGCCTCAACGCCATGAAAGAGGCCAACCCAAAAAGGCCGAGGCAGGAGATAAACACGGATAATATGGTAAAGACATTGATGATCCGGCCCACCTGCTGCTCTCCACGATAAAGGGTATCCAGACTCTCATCCAGAAAACGATAATCAAACTCGAAATCTCCGGCAAACCTTTTCCAGACGCTTCCCATGAATTTTAGGGTCTGAGGTGTATTTTCAGAATGGATGCGAATCACGATCGAGCTACAACGCTCCGGATCGAGCAGCAGAATCATGGGTTCGATCTCGGTCCGCAGGGACACATAATGGAAATCTTTGACAACACCGATGATGTTAAACACACTGTCTTCTCCCAGAGTCACCCGTTTCCCTATAGGGTTCTCAAAACCCATTGCTTTTTGAGAGGTTTCATTGATGATAATACCAGTTGCATCCGCTCCGTAGTCTTTCGAAAAATCCCGGCCCATCACGATCGGTGCCTTCAAGGCTTCTAAATAATCATAATCCACAAAATTGGCCCGGAACAGGATATCCCTGTCCGGATCCTTTCCTTCCCAATTCCAACGGCTGTTGGAAAAGTAATAACCGTAGGTCGGAAGGCCAGAGACGCGCGTGACATCCAAGATACTCATATCTTCCATAAGTTCGTTCCGAAAGGCCTCGTAATTCTGTTGGACGGTCGAATTGAGACTTAAAGTGACCAGATTCTCCCTGTCATACCCCAGATCTTTGTTTCGCATGAAGTGTATTTGAGAATAGATCACCAGGCTCCCGACCATCAGAATCACGGCAACACTAAACTGGAAAACCACCAGAGCCTTTCGAAAAAAGGACCTTCCTCCTATTGTCCGAGCTGTCCCTTTCAACACAGACACCGGCCGGAATCCAGAAAGCACAAAGGCCGGATAAACTCCCGCAGTGATACCCGCAAACAGAAGAATGGCTATGAGTCCGATAATGATATTTGGACGTATGAACAGATTCGCTTCAAATTCTTTCCCGGCAAGTTTGTTGAAGACAGGCAGCAAAAGAGTCCCCAGACCAACGGCCAGAATCATCGCGATCAGGGACTGAAAGATGGATTCGCCCAAAAATTGACGGATAAGCTGGCCTCGGAAAGCCCCGACCACCTTGCGCAATCCCACCTCCCTGGAACGGAGCAATGACCGTGCTGTGGACAGGTTCATGAAATTGATACAGGCGATGAGCAGAATAAAAAGGGCAGCAGCTAAAAATATGACGATATATTTGGTATTTCCTGTGCCGAACGAATCATAACCGATTCCCGATTGGAGATGGATCTTGAAAAGAGGCTGGAGAGAGAGCTTTTCCCAATCCTCGAGCGTCGGTTTGGCATCCAGGAAATTGTAAATCTTTTTGTTAGCTTCTTCCATGGAGACATTGTCAGCAAGCTGCACATAGGTGGTGAAATGGCTGTTTTTCCAGTTATCCACGGTGCGGCCCACCTCTTTGGCAAAGTCCATATTGGCCAGAAATTTAAACCGGAAATGGGAATTATCGGGAATGTCTTGAAGGATCCCCGTCACTTCGAAATCATAATCACTGCCCACATGGATGGTCTTTCCGATCGGGTCTTCATCTCCGAAGATCTTTCGCGCCACCTCCTCGGTCAAAACCATAGATCGAGGATCAGCGAGAGCCCTCTCGGGATCACCTTTGGCAAAAGGGATGGTGAACATCTTGAATAAGGAAGGATCGGTATACCCTCCCAATTCCACAAAGACCTGATCCTTGTATTTCATCCGCCACTGGGTAAAACAAAACCGGGCCTGCTCCTCGATTTCGGGAATCTCTTCCTTCAAAGCCGGCCCAAGAGGACCCTGGTTGATGGCCCAGGTGACGACCTCCGCATATTGGATGTGCTGCAATATCCGGTAGATGTTTTTGCCATTTTTGTGATACCGGTCAAAGTTCAACTCATGCTGCACCCAAAATAGGATCAGGATGGTACAGACCATGCCGATGGCCAGTCCGGTAATGTTGAGAAAAGAAAATCCTTTGTGCCTTATCAAATTCCGAAAAGCGATTTTTAAATTATTACGAAACATAAGCACACTCCAATAAGTGGATTCTTTTAGCGATGAGGGGATCCCGAAAGATTTCATCAAAATCACCGACCAAGGATTCCCGTTCATTGTCAGGCAAGAGGAACCACAGGATCCTCCATCCCAGTTTCGGTTGAAAATAATTCTCTCTTTTCACTATATCTTACTCAAAGCGTTTGCTTTCAGGTAATCCGTCCACAACCGATCACTGACCTTCTTATTCTCTTTGAGAGCCGCAAGACCTGCGGATGTCAACCGGTAGATTTTTTTTCGACGTCCGCCACGAACAGCTGTCGATTCGCCGAATGAAGCAGCTACGAGCCCTTGTTTTTCTATCCGGCGCAGCGGAATATGCACAGCTCCGATCGATAACTCTCTCCCCATGATCGATGACAAATGTTTCCGTATGGCCACAAGATAAGCATCCTCTCGAAGGTACCCGATGGCCAACAAAATTTGTTCTTCCCTTTGGCTCAAATATTCCATGGTTTTCTCACACACGCTTATTTCTTACTAAAATGTAGAACATTTCATATTCTAGGACGTATCAACCATCCAAAAGGTTGACCCTCGCTAAAAATATTTCACCGAATTCAATGGTGAAAATTTAGCTACTGAATGAGATAATTCCCTAATGACCATCGTCTCTTAAAAGAGGCTGCTCTCAAGCTTGACATCATCTCGGTTATGACGTATATTATTATTACATTTTATACGTCACATATAACGAGGATGTCATGGCGACAAAATTAACGCTGCGTATGGATGAACAATTGATCAAGCAAGCAAAAAAATATGCGAAGCAATCGGGAAAATCTGTATCAAAGTTAGTAGCAGATTTTTTCGCTCTCTTGAATCCAGATCCCGAGCAGGACGCCGACAAAACATCTCCTAAAGTCAAGTCGCTTCAGGGGATTATGCGGGATTATCGAGTGAGCCCTGAAGAATACAAAACACACCTCGATAAGAAGTATCTATGATCGTACTTTTCGACACAGATGTTGTTCTCGATTTATTTTTGGATAGGCAACCCTTTGCCGAAGCAGCAGCCCATATGTTTTCCAAAGTGGAAGAGGGAGAAATACAAGGTTATGTCAGCACAACCACGGTAACCACCATTTATTATCTTGCAACGAAAACTATCGGAGTCAGAAAGGCTAAATGGGCAACCAGAAAACTCCTCTCCCTAGTGGAAGTGGCATCTGTGGATAGATCGGTGATAGAAGGGGCCCTGGAGGGGAACTACAAAGATTTTGAAGATGGAGTGATCTCAGAAGCGGCACGTCAAATCAAAGCAAACGTTATAGTCACGAGGAATGTTAGGGATTTTAAAACTTCCGCCGTGCCAGCCCATTCTCCTGCTGAAATGCTAAAAATACTCAAAACTATCTAAGCAATGATATCAAGCGACGGTCACGTCATTGGATAAATAGACATCCTGGACCGCATGGATGATCTCTATGCCATCGGCCATGGGTTTTTGGAAGGCCTTTCTTCCCAGGATCAGACCCATGCCCCCTGCCCGTTTGTTAATGACGGCGGTTCTGATAGCCTGTCTGATATCATCCTTTCCGGAGGCACCGCCTGAATTAATAAGTCCCACCCTTCCCATAAAACAATTCGCAACCTGATACCGGGTCATATCGATGGGATGGTCAGAGGTGAGCTTTTCGTACATCAGAGGATGAGTTTTGCCGAAGTCCACGGCCAGGAAACCCCCGTTATTTGTGGGCTGTTTCTGCTTGATGATATCCGCTTGTATGGTCGCTCCCAGATAATTGGCCTGTCCGGTAAGGTCTGCGGACGCGTGGTAATCGATACCATCCTTTTTGAACGCCGCGTTTCTCAGATAACACCAAAGCACCGTGAACATCCCCATCTCGTGGGCTTGCTGGAAGGCATCGGACACCTCTTCGATCTGATCCCGCGATTCCTCAGATCCAAAATAAATCGTGGCCCCGACTCCCAAGGCTCCCATATCGCAGGCGCGTGCAACAGAAGCGAACATCCTCTGGTCGTAAGAATTCGGGTAGGACAAAAGTTCGCTGTGGTTAATCTTGACGATAAAAGGGATCTTGTCAGCGTATTTTTTGGAAACCATGCCCAGCACCCCCAATGTGGATGCTACCGCGTTGCAGCCTGCTTCGACAGCAAGCTTGACGATGTTCTCGGGATCGAAATAAACGGGATTGGGTGCAAACGAGGCTCCGGCCGTATGCTCCACACCTTGATCAACAGGGAGGATGGAAAGGTAACCGGTTCCTTCCAAGCGCCCGTGATCGAACATCTTCAACAGATTGTCTTGCACATCCTGAGACCTGTCCGACAGGCCAAAAATGCGCTCCACAAAGTCCGGCCCAGGGAGATTCAAGAACGCTTTGGGGATGGTCTCACAAACATGTTCCAATAAATCAGAGGCTTCCTCGCCAAGTAAATCCTGTATATTTACGGTCACTTTATATCTCCTTCAAGTTAAAATTTTGATCAACCGGTAGTCCCGCTCATAGTCGATCTTTTTGGGTTGAATGGCCTGTGCTAAGGGTATGGTGATCAGTTTTTTATCCGTATAACCCACACACATGTCCGTTTGCCCATCCTTCAAAATCTCGACAGCATAACTTCCCATACGGGCAGCCAGCAACCTGTCGAAAGCCGTTGGGACACCTCCCCTCTGGATATACCCCAAAACTGTCAGCCGTGTTTCCAACCCGGTTTTCTTCACGATGGTTTCGGCCACATCGCTTCCTTTAGCACTCCCTTCTGCTACGATCACAATCCAACTTTTCTTTCCTTGGCGGCTCCCCTCAACAATATCCGCGCAAATCTTTGCCATGGCCGTTTCCTTTTCCGGGATCAGGACTTCCTCACACCCTCCGGCAAGGGCCACTTGAAGAGCGATGTAACCGCAGCCGCGCCCCATCACCTCGACCACGAATACCCTTTCCAAGCTAGTGGCGGTGTCTCTTATTTTATCCAAAGCCTCTACGGCCACGTTTATTGCGCTATCAGCTCCGATAGACATTTCCACACCATTGATGTCGTTATCGATCGTGGCCGGAATGCCGATCACAGGAATATTGTATTCTGTAGCCAGAATATGGGTGCCTGTCAACGAGCCGTTTCCCCCGATAACGATCAAACCATCGATATTGTTTTCGGCAATGGTTTTTACGGCTTGATTTTGCCCTTCCTCTGTCAAAAATCTTTTGGCCCGGGCCGTTTTCAGGATGGTTCCTCCCCGGTTCAAGATACCCGAAACCGAACGTTTGTCGAGTTCGACCAACTCATGATCGATCAGGCCTTCGTAACCCTTGATTATTCCAAGGACCTCTATGCCGTGAAAAGCCGCGGTTCGCACCACGGCTCTGATGGCCGCATTGATCCCCGCACAATCCCTGGTCAAAACGCCGATCTTTTTCATGGGCTAAAACATCGTTATCTTATTTGTTTTATTATATCCAATTAATTGCGCAAACCCCAGCG
>DAOVBT010000008.1 GCA_030670375.1 Candidatus Aminicenantota bacterium
TACAAAGGATTTTAGTGCCATTTTTAAGTAAAGATGATAATGGAAATGACAAATCAAATCAAGAACAATTTCTGTCTCTTATCGGCCTGCCCAAAAAGCCTTAATTATTGCATGTTCTAATGAGTTTCATTATAATGAATAATCCTTATTTTAGAGGGAAAATTAAACCTTGAGCAAAAAATTTATTTTATAAAGGAGGTATTATATGGCCGAAGAAGGAAAAACATATGTATGCAACCTATGCGGACAAGAGGTCATCGTTACCAAATCTGGAGTCGGCACATTGGTTTGTTGCAACCAGCCGATGGAACTCAAAGAAGAATAGATGAGCGAATAAAGATAGGGGGAAAAATGGATATAAAAAGTTATGAAGACATAATAAAGTTTGCCATTAGCAGAGAAGAGGCGGCTATCGATACTTACGGCGATATGAGCGAGAAGGCTAAAATGCCTGGTTTACGGGAATTGCTTCTCGAACTGCAAGATGAAGAAAAAAATCACAAGAAGCTCCTTGAGGACATCACTCAGGAGCAGATCTCATCATTCAAAACAGATGAGGTTATTGATTTGAAAATATCCGATTATTTGACAGAAGAACCGCCAAGCGAAGATATGACCTTCCAAGATCTCCTCATATTAGCTGCGAAGAAAGAACAAGAAGCCGTGGAGCTTTATACAAAGTTGGGGGAAGGTACCGATAGCGAAGATCTGAAGAAGCTGTTTGATTTTCTGATCGCTCAGGAAAAAGCCCATAAGCTAAAATTGGAGACAGAATACGAAAAGCATGTTCTGGAGGATAATTGATCAAGTCTCCCGGCAAAAAAAACTGATGACACAAGATTTTTTTAAAGGAGAAAAAAATGGAAAAATGGGAATGCACAGCATGTGGTTTCATTTACGATCCTGAGAAAGGCGATCCTGATAACGGAATCGAACCCGGGACAGCTTTCGAGGATCTTCCCGACGATTGGGTTTGCCCGCAGTGTGGTGTGAGTAAGGAATATTTCCAGAAGATGGCCTGAAGAAAAACCGAGATATTGAAGCATGCGTGTTTTAGTGGTAGGAAACGGCCTGGCCGGGACGATAACATCCAAAACGCTCCGTGAAATCAATCCGACTGCCGATATTGATATTTTTGCCGAAGAAAAATATCTTTATTACCCCCGTCCGAATCTGATCGAATTCCTGGCCGGAAACATCTCCCAAGAAAACCTATTCGCTTTTTCAGAGGAATGGTTTGACAATCATAACATTTCCATTCATCTCGGGCAGCCCGTAAGAAAGCTTCATCCCGAATCCAAACATGTTGAGTTGGATGGAGGAAAAAAAGAGCCCTATGATTTTTTGCTCCTGGCCAATGGAGCATCATCCTGGGTGCCTCCTATTAGAGGAGCAGATAAAAAAGGGGTTTTTACCCTCAGGACCTTGGATGATGCTGTTGCCATAATCGAATGGATCAAGGACCACCCTAATGTGATTATCATTGGGGGAGGGTTGTTGGGCCTGGAAATAGCACGGGCCATACGGACAAGGGGAGCTGCGGTCCAAGTTGTGGAATTTTTCCCCCGTTTGTTGCCTCGGCAGCTGGATACTGAGGGAGCCTCAGTCCTGCAGTCCAAGATCGAAGATATTGGAATAGAAGTTCAACTGGGTATTGTCACAGAAGAAATTTTTGGGGAAGGAAAAGTAGAAGGCCTTAGGTTCAAGAGCGGAGAGGAACTGGAAGCACAAACCGCTGTCGTAGCTGCAGGGGTAAGACCGAATATCCGCCTTGCTGCGGAGGCAGGCCTTGAGACGGATAAAGGCATCATCGTCGATGATTCTCTCCAGACAAGCCATCCGGGTATTTTTGCAGCAGGAGACAATGTTCAGCATAGAGATAAAATTTATGGCATCATACCCGCCTCGTTTAACCAGGCAAGAACCGTGGCTTTTAATATCGCGGGACACGAAAAAAAATACACGGGGACTGTTCCCTCGAATACCCTGAAGGTTGTCGGTTTGGATTTGACCTCGATCGGGCTAGTGACTCCGGAAGAAGGAACGGCTGATGAATTTAGAAAAATGATCAAAGAAGAAGGAATTTATAAAAAGATCGTTATTCAGAATGGAAAACTTATCGGAGCCATATGGATGGGAACAAGACAGAACATTAACGAGATCAACCGCATAATCCTTCAACAGATCGATGTCGAAAAATGGAAAGGATCATTGATGGAAGAGGATTTTGATTTTTCAGTCCTATGAAAAATAAAAGCTTTGCTTTTCTTTTGGCTATAATTCTGTCTGCTGCGCCTGCCCTGGGCCAAATTTCAGGGTATGTTTCTGCCAATTTTTTCAAAAGCCAAAAAGATGGGGATTATTTCAAGGGGACTTTTAAAAATCCTCTGTTTGGGTTGATTTTCACGGGGGATATTTCTACCGGTTTTGCCTACGGAGCCGAGTTTCGGGTCACCGATATCTCCGAAATCGAGATTGATCAAGCTTGGGTGGGACTCAGTCCTTCGGAAGCTTTCCGGCTTCAAGGAGGCCTGTATCTCGTGCCCTTCGGGATTTACAACCGTATCAACAGGCCGCACCAAACGGCCTTGATCAATTCTCCTCTGCATGTGGAGTATTGCTACCCCGAACGGTGGAGAGACATCGGGGTACTGGTCGATGGAAAAATCGGAGGTTTCGTATACCAAGGGTATTTGGGAAATGGTCTTCGGGAAGGACAAAGCCTCCGAGATGGCCAACAGTTTGAGGATAACAACAAGGATAAAGGAAAAGGGGGCAGAATCGGCTGGAGACTCAGTCAGGGTTTCGAGTTGGCCTATTCTATCAATACCGGAAAATATGATGATGAAGAAAACCGGAATTTGATCCTACACGGGGTGGATGTGAACTGGATGACTCAGGACTGGCAGATAATGGGAGAATACACAAAAGCCATCATTAATAATCCAGAAGGCTACACGAACGGGGAAGCCGAAGCCTATTTTGTTCAGGTTGTGGTTTATATGGGTGAGCTTCAACCCTTCGCAAGTTACCAGAAATTGAAATATGTGGATCCTTATCATGGGCTCGGATTTTCTGCTTTACTCGGACCTGGAGAAGGGATTTTTATTGACAGAAGCCGATGGGCGCTGGGCGTGAGCTATATTCCCGTTCCCAATATCCTCATCAAATTCGAATATGATTTCAATAAAGAGAAAATCATCACTAAAAAGGATGATTTATGGGTTGTTCAAGTGGCTGTCCGTTTTTAACCTTGTTTCCCTAAATGACTTCTGATAGAATTTTGTCCTCGTTTGTTTCTATTTGATAGAAAATTTCAGTACAAGAGAATATTTATGGCTAATATCGTTGTGCTCGGTACTCAATGGGGTGATGAAGGAAAAGGCAAGATTATCGATCTCATCTCTCCGTCATTCGATGTGGTTGCTCGTTCTCAAGGAGGACATAATGCGGGCCACACCGTCTATGTCAACGGCAGGAAAATTGTGCTCCATCTTATTCCCTCAGGGATACTGCGTTCGGATAAACTCTGCATCATCGGAAACGGAGTTGTCATCAATCCTGCAGCCTTTCTTGAAGAATTGGCAGAATTGGAAAGTTATGGCATAAAAAATGAAAAAAACGTGGCGATCAGCAAAAAAGCTCATCTGATTCTTCCGTACCACTCCTTGGTAGAAAAAATCAGCGAAAGAGAAAGAGGTGCCAAAAAAATAGGAACGACCTCGCGGGGAATAGGCCCTGCTTATCAAGATAAAGCGGCACGCTTGGGGATTCGGGCCGGTGACCTGCTCAACCTCTCTGTTCTTAAGGAAAAGATCGAGCAGAATGTGGACGAAAAAAATATCTATCTGGCCCACTTTGGTGAGAAAAAGCTGGTCAAAGACCAGGTATTCCAGGAATTTGCCGGGTACGCTCATCGCTTGAAAAAGTACATCAAAGATATTTCTCTTATCCTCGATGATTGCATTAAACAGGGTAAACCCATCCTGTTTGAAGGGGCACAGGGTACCCTTCTGGATATCGATCATGGGACCTATCCGTATGTCACATCCTCCAACTCAACGGTCGGGGGGATTTGCACAGGATTGGGTATAGGACCTGATAAAATCGATGCCGTTATTGGCATCACGAAAGCCTATACCACCCGGGTTGGAGGAGGCCCTTTTCCAACTGAGATTTCCGGGGGAACCGGGCGTCTACTCATGGAAGAAGGAAACGAATATGGAGCCACGACAGGGAGACCACGGAGATGCGGATGGTTTGATGCCGTTGCTGTGGCCTATTCCTGTCGAATCAATGGCATAAAAAAAATCGTGTTGACCAAACCCGATGTCCTTGATGTTTTGGATGAGATAAAGGTGTGTGTGGGGTACATGCACAAAGGGGAGAGGCTGAGAAGTTTCCCCTCCGATATCTGGGAGCTAGCAGAAGTGGAGCCCCAATTCAAAAAAGTCAAAGGGTGGAAAGAACCTATCTGTGGAATCAGAGAGCGCTCTTCTCTTCCTCAAGCATTTATGGATTATGTCAAGCTCATCGAAGATCTTATCCAGGCAGATGTTTCGATCATCTCGACTGGCAAGGATAGAAAAGACTCCATATTGATGGAAGAAAACCTGAAATCATTGATGGATTTGGACAAAATAAAAGCCGATCTCTGATTTTTCCTCGCTATGAAAACCAGACCAATTCAATGGATCGAGATCGATAGCTCTGCTCTCACCCACAACATCCATCAATTTCGCCGACTTATCGGAAAAAATAGAACATTATTGGCAACGGTTAAAGCCAATGCTTACGGCCATGGTATCTTGGAAGTGGCAAAAATCGTACTTCAGGAGGGAGCTGACTGGCTTGGCGTCCATTCCATCGAGGAGGGGATTCTCCTCAAGCAGAAAAAGGTGAATTGCCCTATCCTCGTTTTGGGATATGTTTCCAGTGATGAATTGGAGCAAGCCTTTAAATACAACTTGCGGCTTACCGTCTACAATCCGGCAACCATTAAACGCTTGGGTGTGCTCGCTGCCCAAACGAGGAAGAAAATTCGCCTGCATGTGAAGGTCGAAACCGGGACTCATCGACAAGGGATTCGGGAAGAAGATCTTTTCTCTTTTGTTGAAAAAATCCAGAAGCACCCTGGTTTGATTTTGGAAGGGATATCCTCCCATTTTGCCAATATCGAAGATACCACCGATCATTCCTATGCCCGCTTTCAGCTTGATAATTTTAAAAGGATTTGTCAAAAGCTTGAAGAAAACAGGATCGTAATCCCGATCAAGCACATTGCCTGCACGGCGGCTACCATTCTTTTTCCTGAGACTTATTTTGATATGGTTCGCATCGGTATAGGGATGTATGGTCTCTGGCCTTCCAAGGAAACGTATCTGTCATGCATTCTTCAGAATCGCAAACCGATTCAATTGAAACCGGTGCTTGCCTGGAAAACCCGGATCGCTCAAATCAAAAAAATTCCGAAGGGTGCCTATGTCGGATATGGATGCAAATTCCGAGCGACTCGAGAGACAGTGCTGGCAGTACAGCCCATAGGTTATTATGACGGATACTCTCGGGATTTTTCCAACGTGTCCTATGTCCTGATCAAAGGACAAAGAGCCCCTGTGCGCGGGAGGGTGGCCATGGATTTTATCATGACAGATGTGACAGATATTCCCGATGTAAGAGTGGAGGATGAAGTTGTGCTTCTAGGGCAGGACCGGGGTGATAGCATCACGGCAGATGACCTTGCCGGTTTGGCAGGCACGATCAATTATGAGATCGTTACCCGCATTAATCCTCTGATACCAAGGATCATCCTTCCCCATTGACTTGGTTTTTTTTTGGTGGTAAAAATAACAAGAACCGAAAAAACGCCTAAACAGGAGGGAATTCATGCCGGTAAAAAAGACAACAAAAAAGACCCCTAAAAAGACTGCCAAAAAGACGACAAAAACAGAAACCAAGCCGAAAAAGGGCAGGAAAGTCAAGCAGGGTCAAGCTTATGAATGCGGTATTTGCGGTTTTCGTTTAATCGTGGATGATTGTGGTTGTATCGAAGAGCATTATCTTATCTGCTGTAAGGAGACGATGATCCAGAAAAGAGCCAAAAAGACGACAAAAAAGGCAGCTGTCAAAAAAGCCAAAAAAACGGAAAAAAAACCAGCAAAAAAGACAACAAAAAAGAAATAAGAAAATTTTTTCACCGCCAACCCATTCGCGATAAGTAGAGGAGTTTATTTCATTTGGACAAAGATCCAAGATCGGAGAGTCTTAAGTTCTTTGAAACCTATTCCCTTATTGCGGAAAAGATTACTCAGCTCCCAGAATTAAAAACCAATCTGAACGAGGTGCTCCTCATCCTGAAGAAAGCCACCAAATGCCATCACCTTGCCATTAGAATCGTCGATGGGAAGGGAAATATCCCGTTTTATACGCATTTGGGATTAGATAGGGAATTTATCGATTCAGAGCATTGGGTCACTCTGAAAGATTGCCTGTGTGGGTATGTTGCAAGGGGAGAAGTGAATAAATCTTATCCGTTTATCTCTGGCCATGGTTCTTTCTTTACTTCGCATATGACTAAATTCATGAAGAGTGTTAAGAAGGATTATCCGGAAATGGCAAAATACTCTTTACGAGGAGTGTGTGCCCAAAGCGGTTATGAGTCTGTCGCGATTATCCCGATGAGACTCAGGGGTGAGATTGTTGCAGAGCTTTATGTCGCGGATGAAAAAACGGATATATTTTCCTCAGAAATCATAAATTTTTTAGAAAAGGTAAGTGCCCAAATCGGCATCGCCATCCAGAACGCACAACTTTATACCGAATTGAATGATTCAAAAAAGAGGTTGATGGAATTATTCAATTCTGTGCCTATCGGTATCGTGGAGCTGGATACAAAAGGGTGTTTTCTTCAAATAAACAACAAAGGAGCCAAACTGATAGGGCACTCCTCACCAGAAATGCTTCTGGACCACAATATCAAGATCAGTGATCTCCGCATCGAGAAGGAGGAATGGGAAAAATACATAGAACGTGTGGATAAACAAGAGAATGTGGTGGACCAAACCATCCGTTTTTTGATCGGAGGCGAAAAGCTGTTTTTTGAATTTTCTTTGACAGCCATCAAAGATTCACGGAAGAACATAACTGGATATCGGGGGACATTCCGGGATATCACCGACAGTGTTAGGCTCGAGCAAGAACGGTTGGACAAGGCAAGATCAGAATCGTTGAAAAATCGGTACTACCAAGAAACCCAGGTACTCAAAGAAGAGTTGAAGCTGGAACATCCTTTTGAAGAAATGATCGGGGTCAGTACAGCCATTCAATCCGTGGAGAGCGCGATTCAACAGGTGGCTCCCACAGACACTTCTGTCCTGATCAAAGGGGAAACAGGAACGGGAAAGGAGCTGGTAGCGCGTTACATCCATGAACTCAGCCTTCGAAAAGAGAGAATTCTGGTGAAGGTCAATTGTGCCGCCTTATCCGAAGGCTTGATTACGTCCGAGCTTTTTGGCCATGAAAAGGGGGCTTTTACGGGGGCCATAATGAGGCGTCTTGGGCGGTTTGAATACGCCGATGGGGCGACCATATTTCTGGATGAGATAGGAGATTTACCTTTGGAAACGCAAGCCATGCTTTTGCGTGTTCTCCAGGATGGTGAGTTTGAGAGAGTCGGGAGCTCGAAGACCATTAAGGTTAACGTGAGGCTCATCGCCGCTACCAATCGGGATCTCACCCTCCTCGTTAAGGAAAAGAAATTCAGGCAGGATCTTTTTTTTCGTTTGAATGTGTTTCCGATCGAAATTCCCCCTCTCCGCGAAAGAATCGAGGATATCCCGTTGTTGACAGCCTATTTCCTGGAGGTTTATGGCCGGAAACTCGGAAAAAAAGTGGATAAAATCGAGGATGAAACTTGGCGGCTTTTTCACGATTATTCTTGGCCGGGAAATGTGAGAGAACTTCAAAACATCATTGAGCAGAGTTTGGTCACATCCAAGGGAGAATACCTCAGTGTGCCCCAAGCGTATTTTGTCGAGGATGAAAAGGATAGAACAAAGTTGGCTTTCACTTCTCTTGAGGATTATGAAAGACAGTACATCGAGGATGTCCTTCTCCACACCGGAGGAGTTCTCTACGGCCCGAAGGGAGCGGCTAAAATTCTGGGCTTGAAACCGTCTACGCTGCAAAGCCGGATGAAAAAACTGGGCATAGAAAAATCCAAAACCCGCTGACCCATTATGGTATAATAAGGCGTCACTACCGAAATTTCGGTGTTTCTGTAGTATTTTGATTCATTGAGACTAGGGCAAGAAGGATTATCGATGTCTTTTTGTCGGGGAATTGAGGACAGCATGACCAGAATGAAGCATAATGTTTAACTTTGGTATGATTATTGCAGATATAATGGCTTCATGATTTACAATATAGCTGGCCTGGATTATTTAAGAGTCAAGATTGCTGCAGCGGCAAGACAGTGGCCCATGAAGCTGTATTTGAATACCGCGAATGGGCTACAACGAAGCCGATGTAGTGAGATTGGCTCTCCCGTAGGGTAAAAATGGCTATGATTGATATTAAAGAAAATAGAAATAAGAACTTAATCCTTAATAATATAAGAAATCAGGTTAGATTTTTTTCGGAATATGACAGAGACAGTTTTTATAAATGATCTATGCCGATGATTAAAGATATATCCGTGATGATAGCAGGCAAAGCCGGGGATGGTGTCCTGTTTACAGGGAATGTTCTGGCAAAAATTCTCAAGCGGCAGGGATGGGAGATTGTTACTTACAGGGATTTCCCGTCCAATATTCGAGGAGAGGCCACAAATTACACGATTAGAGCAAGCCTGAAGAAAATTCATGGGCGAGCAGACAGTATTGATGTTCTGATGGCTTTTGACTGCGATGCGATTTTTCACCACATAGATTCTATCGCCCATGGTGGGATTGTCTTGTGTGAAGGTTCCGAAGTGTCTCGTATGACGCCGGCAGATCGATCAGCTAGGACATTCCACGCCTTTCCGATGAGGACCCTTGCGAAAGAGAAATTTGGGAATGAGATATACAAAAATATGATTCTGTTGGGGGGTTTGTGCCACATCTTGGACCTCGACTTGTCTGTCATCTCCCAGGTCATAAAAGAGACGTTTTTAGAACGAAAGGGTCCGGATATCGTCCGAAGAAACATCGAAGCCATCCATCTTGGATGTGAAAAAGCGAAAAAAATTGTGGAAGCACATGAAAGGCACCTATTAAAACGGAAGCAGGATGTCAACAGGCTTCTGATCTCCGGAAATGAAGCCATCGGAATCGGAGCGTTGGTGGCGGGATGCCGCTTTTTTGCCGCATACCCCATCTGTCCTGCCACAGAGATCTGGCAATGGTTGATCCATCACTTTCCCCAGAACAATGGGCTTGTGGTTCAAACCGAGGATGAACTGGCTGCGATAAACATGGCGCTGGGAGCTTCTTATGCGGGAGCCAGAGCCATGACATCGACCTCGGGTCCGGGTGCTTCGCTGATGATGGAAGGATTCGGCTTGGCAGGAATGACGGAGGTCCCGCTTGTTGTTGTTCATGTTCAGAGGGTCGGTCCGAGCACAGGACTGCCGACAAAATCCGAACAGGCTGACCTGCTGCAGTGGATCTATGGTTCTCACGGTGATTTTCCTCGTATCGTTCTTTCTCCTGGAACCATCCAAGAGAGTCTCGAATTTACCATAAAGGCCTTTAACCTTGCGGAAAAATATCAATGCCCGGTTATCCTTCTTACCGAACAGGATTATGGCCAAAATTACCGGACGGTCGAAAAATTTAACCTAGGGAAAATCGAGATAGATAGAGGCAAGTTGCTGACCAAAAAGGAACTTCTTGGGTTAAAAGATTACAAGCGCTTTGCGTTTACTAGGGATGGCATTTCCCCTCGGGCGCTTCCTTCGATGAAAAACGGCATTCACATGATAGAGGGCAATGAACACAATGAATGGGGATATCGGGATGAAACTTCTCGGAATAGAACCAAGATGATGGAAAAAAGGATGAGGAAGCTCAAAACGGCCCGGAAAGATCTTATTCGCCCTAGAATTTGGGGAGATAAGGGGGCTGATATCGGAGTAATAGGTTGTGGGTCCACGCTGGGCCCGATCAGGGAAGCCATCGAGAAGCTTAAGGATTCCGGGATCGAAGCCAAGTTTTTGCAGATTCGCACTCTGTGGCCCTTTCTGGATAAGGAGGTGAGGGACTTCATCTCGACCTGTAAACAGGTTTTTGTCGTGGATAACAACTACGAAGGCCAACTGGCACAGCTCATATACAGCCAAGTCAGGCCAAAAATCGAGTTGGAAAGCATCTTGAATTATTCGGGGCACACTTTCCGGCCAAAGGATATCGCTAATCCGATTCAAAAGGCGCAATAAATGATGGAAGAAAAAGATTTTCATCTCGCTGATCCAACCTGGTGTTCGGGATGTGGGATATACGCTATCTTTTCAGCTCTTAAAAAGACATCTGTCACCCTGGAAATGAAACCCGAGGAAATGGTTGTTGTGACAGGCATCGGCTGTCATGGGAGATTGAATAACTATCTCAAGGCATACGGTTTTCATACCTTGCATGGAAGAACACTTCCCGTAGCACAAGGTGTAAAGCTCGCCAATAAGCAACTTTCTGTAATCGCTGTCAGCGGAGATGGAGATGCCTATTCTATCGGGCTCGGCCATTTTATTCATGCCGTGAGAAGAAACGTAAACCTCACCTATATTGTGGTCAACAACATGATTTATGGATTAACTCAGGGACAGACATCTCCCACCAGCAGAAAAGGATTTGTGTCAAAGTCGACCCCTCTCGGATCGAAAGAATCTCCTCTTTGTGGTCCTCATTTGGCTTTCGTTTCTGGAGGAACTTTCATAGCCAGAGGGTTTTCGGGAGCCCCAAAGCAACTGGTCCGCCTTATCGAAGAAGGAATTCAACACACAGGATTTTCTCTGATCGAAGTGTTCAGTCCATGTGTTACCCATAACCTGGCAAACACATATGACTGGTTTAGAAAGAATACCTTCGATGTGGATCAGGAAAAGGGATATGATCCCGAGAGTAGAGAAAAGGCATGGAAGTTTCTACACAACAGACAAAAGCTGGCAATGGGATTATTGTATCAGGAAAAAGGGCCTTCCTTTGATGACCTTGTCCTTCCGATGAAGACCCCTTTGGTTCAGAGCAAGATGTTTTTCGGTCAGAAAAAATTGGATAAAATTTTGGAAAAATTTGAATAAAGGAGGAATAAACGATGAAAGAAAAAGTGGATAAGGTACTGGATAAGATTCGTCCGTCACTCATAGCCGATGGAGGGAACGTTGAACTCGTGGATGTGGAGGATGGAGTCGTTAAGGTCAGATTGACCGGAGCTTGCGGCGGTTGCCCGATGTCTCAGATGACACTCAAAATGGGAATCGAGAGATTGCTTAAACAAGAACTGCCTGAAATCCAAGAAGTCGTTGCTGTTTAGCGATGAAAAGAATTTATCTCGATCATATCGCGAGCACACCCCTTCATCCAGAAGTTGTTGAGGCGATGTTGCCTTTTCTTCATGAGAAGTTTGGCAATCCCCAAAGTCTTCATTCTGACGGACAGCAGGCCGCAGAGGCCATCCAGGAAGCACGAGAAAAACTCGCTCAGTTGATCAATGCGGAATCATCCGAGATCTTTTTCACGGCCAGCGGATCGGAAGCGAACAATTTTGGCCTGAAAGGACTGGCATTAGCCCATCAGAAGCAAGGGAAACACATCATTCTTTCTTCCATAGAACACCAATCGATCCTCAATGCTGCCAAATTTCTTGAAAAGCTGGGATTCACTTTTTTCCATATTCCTGTGAACAGGGTTGGGATGATCGATCCTGAAGATGTTCGAAAGGCTCTCACCCAAGAAACGATACTTGTCTCTATCATGTTGGCAAACGGAGAGGTGGGAACCATAGAGCCGTTGGCGGAGATCGCGGAAATCTGCCGCAGCAAAGATATCCTTCTGCACACAGATGCTGTGGATGCGGTGGGCAATATGCCTGTCGATGTCAAGGCACTGGGAGTGGATGCATTGAGCCTGGCCGGGAATCAATTCTATGGGCCAAAGGGAAGTGCTGCTTTGTTCATAAAAAAAGGAAAAAGAATTCTCCCGTTTATCGATGGGGGGATTCAAGAGGGAGGAAGACGGGCTGGAACAGAGGATGTCCCGGCCATAGTCGGAATGGGAAAAGCCGCCGAAATAGCGATGATGAACATGACGTCATGCGTGGAAAGAATGAAGGCCTTGAGAGACAATCTTATAAAGAGATTTTCCGAATCGATCGAACATACCATCCTGACCGGTCATCCTATACCGAGACTACCCTATCATGCCAGTTTTTGTGTGGAGTTTGTTGAGGGGGAGTCCATGCTGCTGAATCTGGATATGCAGGGGATCGCGTCTGCGAGCGGGTCTTCGTGCACTTCCCGAGCCCTTAAGGCTTCCCATGTTCTTTTAGCCATGGGAATCGACCATGCGCTGGCTCAAAGTTCCCTCGTCTTCAGTTTGATCGATAGCACCACTCCGGAGAACATAGATTATCTTCTGGAGGTCTTTCCCCCGATAATCGAGAGACTGAGAAAAATGTCTCCCCTTTACACCCAATATTTAGAGGAGAAAGAAAAATGATTTACAGCGACAAAGTTATGGACCATTTCCAAAATCCCCGAAACGTCGGAACCATGGAAAATTCAGATGGGATGGGACTGGTGGGGAATCCTGTTTGCGGGGACGTGATGAAGTTTTATATTAAGGTGAAGGATAACCGCATCACAGATGTGAAGTTTCAAACATTCGGTTGTGGTGCCGCCATCGCGGTCTCCAGCATGGTCAGCGAAATGGCCATCGGAAAAACCATAGAAGAAGCTCTTGAGATTACCAACGAGAGTGTTGCCGAGGAACTGGGAGGATTGCCCAAGAACAAAATGCACTGTTCCAATCTGGGCGCAGACGCTCTTGTTAAAGCCATCGAAAATTATCAGGGGAAGCAGAAAGAGAAAGAGAATCCTGCAAAGATCCCGGAAAAATCAGAAGATAAGGAATCCTTCCACTGTCCTTACTGTGAAGGGCCGATCGAAGGATTGGAGAGTGTTTGTAAAAGTTGTCAGATTGAGTTTGAGGATTGTCCGGAATGCCGAAAGCCCATGAACAAAAAAGCGGACAAATGTCCTCACTGCGGGGCCACAAAACCCAGAGTTTGAGATTTTAACATCGAAAAAGGGATAACGACAGGAGCTGTAGAAGATGAAAGCAGATCATATTCTTGATTGTTATGGACTGTTGTGCCCGATGCCGATCATACAGACTGCTCAGAAGATAAAACAAATGAAAGTCGGAGAAGTCTTGGAAGTTCTCTCTACGGATAAAGGTATTCTGGAAGATATGCCGGCTTGGTGCAGGCAAACGGGCCAAGAATTCCTGGGGATCGTAGAAGAGGAAGATGTCTTCAAGGTTTATGTCAAAAAAATTCGGGATTAGAGGACGAGGATGCTGCGCATAACAGAAAAAAAAGAAGGGGAAAAAACAAAAGTCCTGTATCTGGAAGGCAAGATTTGCCAGGATTATGTGAAGGAACTTCGAGTTGAGATTATCAAAGGGATAGACACCGGGGAGAGAGTTATTCTGGATTTTGCGAAAGTCATTTTTCTGGATGATGAGGCAGCCCGGATGATCAGGAGACTCAAAGACAATCGCTTGAGTTTGAGGAATTGCTCCTTGTTTATCCGAACAGCCTTAAAAATGAAGGAGAAAGAAAAAAAGTGAATAAATCTGAAATAGAGAACAGGATCGAACAACTCAAAAAGGAACGGAATGCCGTCATTATAGCCCATAATTATCAAATCGGCGAAGTTCAGGATGTGGCCGATTTTTTGGGCGATTCTCTGCAATTGAGCCAAGAAGCCGCGAAACTGGAGGAGGAAGTGATTGTTTTTTGCGGTGTTCACTTCATGGCGGAAACCGCGGCCATATTGTCTCCCGACAAAACGATCCTCATGCCTGACATCGATGCTGGCTGTCCTATGGCTGACATGATCACAGCTTCAGAGCTGAGGGATTGGAAAAAACAATACCCGGGAAGAAAGGTCGTTTGTTACGTGAACACGTCTGCGGAGGTGAAGGCGGAGTGTGATATCTGCTGCACTTCATCCAATGCCGTTCAAGTTGTGAAAGCGGTAGAGGGAAACGAAATTCTTTTTGTTCCTGATAAAAATCTTGCCGCTTATGTGGCGCGTTTTACGAAGAAAAAAATCATTCCTTGGGATGGATATTGTTATGTCCATAACAACATTAGATTAAGGCACGTGAGAGAAAAAAAAGAACAGTTTCCCGAAGCAGAAGTCTGGGTTCATCCTGAGTGCCGGCCAGAGGTTATCGACATGGCGGATAAGGTCTTGTCGACGGGGAAAATGATTAAGGAAGCCAAGATCACGACAAAAGCGGATATCCTCATCGGGACTGAATCTGGAATTATCTATCGAATGAAAAAGGAGAATCCTGACAAAAATTTCCACCCTATCAAAGAGTTAACACACTGTTCAAACATGAAAAAAATCAACGTGAGGAAGGCACTCGCTTCGCTGGAAGATATGAAATACAAAGTTGATGTGCCCCAGGAAATAAGCCAGAGAGCGAAAGGTGCCATCGAAAGAATGGTCAGACTGTAAGAAGCAAAATTCGTTAAGTTTTAAGATCATACATGAAGCATTCTTGGAAGATAGGAAAGATTTTTGGGATAGACATCCATATCGATTCCAGTTGGTTCGTGATATTTATCCTGCTCACTTTTGTCCTGGCGACCTCATACTTTCCCCGGCAGCATCCGGATTGGAGAACAGCGCTGTACTGGCTGATCGGGATATTCACCAGCCTCTCCATGTTTGCATCCGTCCTCATCCATGAGCTCGCCCACTCCCTTGTGGCGAAAGTGCAGGGGGAAGAAGTTTTCCGTATCACGTTGTTTATCCTGGGCGGCGTGGCTCAGATTTCAGGGGAACCCAAAAAACCTTGGAAAGAGCTAACCATGGCTTTGGTAGGCCCATTCGCAAGCATGGTATTGGCCTTCGGATTTTTTATGATGTTTTTTTTCTTGAGTGTTTTCAGCGAGCCGTTAGGAGCGTCTTTTTTGTATTTGGCTATGATAAATTTTGTCCTAGCCGTTTTTAATCTCCTGCCCGGTTTTCCGATGGACGGAGGACGAGTTTTACGCGCGTTGATCTGGCAGGCAACAGGAGATTTAAAAAAGGCAACACGTATCGCATCTAGGGTAGGACAGGGCGTGGCCTTTTTACTCCTGTTTCTAGGAGTTTTTCAAATACTGAGAGGCAATTGGGGGGGATTCTGGCTGATATTTGTGGGTTGGTTTTTACACAGTGCGGCGGTTAGAGGGTATCGGCAGGTCACGGTTGAATCCGCTCTCAAGGGAGTTCGAGCCAAAGAGTTGATGAGAGAGGACTTCGAGAGGATATCCGGGGACATCCTGGTGCAGGAGTTGGTGGATGAATATATCCTCCACAAAAGAGAAAGAGTCTTCCTCGTCGAGGATGGCCAGTCATTGCAGGGCATCGTTTGTTTGGAAGATGTGAAAGCGACTCCTCGAGAGAAGTGGGCCGAAAAAACCGTGAGAGAAATCATGACACCCAAAGATAAATTGGAAGCGGTTTCGCCTGATGATGATGGGAATAAAATTCTCAATAGCCTGACAGCCAAGGATATCCATCAGGTTCCCGTGGTGGAAGAAGGTAAGGTCACGGGTATTATTTGCCGGAGCGATATCCTCCGCTATATCCAGCTTCGTTCAGAACTTGGTGTTTGAGGAGTGATTATGCATAGGTTACCTGAAAAGGTTCGTAAAAGGGATGGTTCTCTTGTCCGTTTTGACGAGCATAAAATCGTCCGAGCCATCCGGAGGGCTGCCTTTGAAGTGCTTATGGATGAGGAGAAATCCGAGGAGATCGCCAGGATCACTAAAAAAGGAGTCCTATCCAAGATCCTCACCTCTTTTCCCGATAAAATTCCTTCTGTCGAGAATATCCAGGATATCGTGGAAGAGGTTTTGATGGAGACGGGCTATCGTGCGATTGCCAGAAGTTATATTCTCTACAGACAGGAACATCAGGACATCCGCCGGGTCAAAGTGATCTATGGCGTGCGGGATGACTTGAAGTTGCCGATCAATACGCTTCTTGTTCTCAAGAAACGATATCTTCAAAAAGATGACCAGCAGAATGTGACCGAAAGCCCCAAAGAGCTTTTCGAAAGAGTGGCTCGTGCTGTCAGCGAGGCCGAATCGGAGTTCCGCTCTAAGCTATCCAAACGAGAGGTCGAAGAGAAGTTTTCCCAGATGATGAACAGGTTGGAGTTTATTCCCAACTCTCCAACGCTCATGAATGCGGGAACCTCATTGGGCCAGCTTTCTGCTTGTTTTGTCCTTCCGGTGGAAGACTCGATCGATGGAATTTTCGAATCGCTGAAAAATATGGCTCGGATTCATCAGACAGGAGGAGGAACCGGATTTGACTTTTCGGGACTCAGGCCAATCGGGGATCTCGTCTCTACAACCAAGGGGAGCGCTTCGGGCCCACTCTCTTTTATGAGCATATTCAATCAAGCCACGGGCGTGATCGTTCAGGGAGGAAGACGGCGAGGGGCGAACATGGGGATTCTCCGCTGTGATCATCCCGATATCGAGGACTTCATCGAAGCCAAAATCCAGGAGGGTTCCTTTTCGAATTTTAACCTTTCTGTCGGGATATCCGATAAATTCATTGAGGCAGTGCAAAAGAATGAAAGTTTTGATCTGATAAACCCGCGGACAAAAGAAAAAGTGCGTTCTGTCAAAGCAAGAGCTTTTTTTGATCTGATGGTATATTCTTCATGGCGGTCTGGAGATCCAGGGATGATTTTTTTAGATGAGATAAACCGTCATAATCCTACCCCCCATTTGGGCCGAATCGAAGCCACAAATCCCTGCGGAGAAATCCCCCTTTTGCCGTATGAGAGCTGCAACTTGGGATCGATCGACCTGTCAAAGTTCATAAAAAACGGGGCCATGGATTGGGAAAGATTAAAAGGAATCATCGGTTGGGGGATTCGTTTTTTGGACAATGTCATCGAGGTCAACAAATATCCTATTGCTCAAATAAAAGAAATGGCTTCCGCTAACCGAAAGATCGGGCTTGGCGTTATGGGATTCGCCGATATGCTGATCAGGCTTGGGATTCCCTATACCAGTGATGAAGCCGTCAAAACGGCTTCCGCTGTTATGAAGTTTTTCCATCAGGCTTCTCTCGAGGCGTCTTCAGTCTTGGCTGAGGAAAGAGGGGTTTTTCCGAATTATGCCCGGTCGATTTTCCCAGAGAAAAACAGCAAACTTCGTAATGCTACGGTCAACACGGTTGCGCCAACGGGAACGATCAGCATTATCGCGGGTTGTTCCAGCGGGATCGAACCTTTATTTGCCTTGAGCTATGTCCGGAATGTTTTATCGGGAACGAGATTCTTCGAGACACACCCGATGTTTGAGATGGAACTTCGCCGGCGGGGACTGTATTCCAAAGAATTGATGGCTGATGTGGGCAGAGTGGGATCTCTTAAGGATATCCAGTCCATTCCGGATGATCTGAAAAAAGTTTTTATCACATCTTTTGATGTCTCTGCCGATATGCACCTGCGGATTCAAGCCGCGTTTCAAGAACACACAGATAATTCCGTCTCAAAAACGATCAATCTTCCGGCCGATGCCACCGTCGAGGATGTGAGAAACATATTTATGATGGCTCACAAGCTAAAATGCAAAGGAATAACGATTTACCGTTACAACACAAAAAGGGGCCAGGTCCTTTCTTTCGATTCCCGATCTATGGGAGAGAGAGAAGAGGACTTGAACTTCATCATGGCGGCGTCGGAGTATTCTGGAGGGTGTCACTCGGGCCTATGCACTTTTTGACGGAATTATCCAGTTAAGGAAAGGAAAGAGATGAAAAGAGCAAAAGACAGGATAGATGAAATCATAACCAAATTAAAAATGGCTTATCCCCAAAGCCAAACAGCCCTCCATTTTGAGACACCTTTGCAGATACTGGTGTCAACCATACTGTCTGCTCAATGCACGGATGAACAGGTCAACAAGGTCACGCCCGCCCTCTTCCGCAAGTACAAAACCGCTGCGGATTTTGCCCATGCCGATCCGAATACCTTAGAAGGTGAGATCCGGTCCACCGGATTTTTCAAGAACAAGACAAAAAGCATCATCAACGCATCGAAAAAGATCGTCGATGATTTCGGAGGCAAAGTGCCTGATCGTATGGAGGACTTGATCACACTTCAAGGTGTGGCAAGAAAAACAGCCAACATCGTGTTATCCAGCGGATACAAAAAAGCCGAGGGGATTGCGGTCGATACCCATGTCAAGAGGCTTTCGCAGAGACTGGGTTTGAGCAAAGAGAAGAATCCGGATAAAATCGAACAGGATCTTATGAATCTGGTTCCACGAGAAGAATGGATCGATTTTAACTACATGTTCGTCAATCACGGACGAAATATCTGCCAAGCACGCAAGCCCGATTGTCCCGCATGCGTGATGCATTCGCTGTGTCCTTCGGCAAAAGATTTTTTCCCCGATCTGAAATTCTAGAAGGTTCTCTTCCATTTTGTGTGGGCATTGCTTTCAAGGTGTTTCTTTGCCATCAGGCATGTCTGGAGCGCTCTTCTCGGCGGCTCCGGAACTCCGCACGTTCACTCCATATCTCTGCGACTTTATCCTCTGTTTATCCGGATCTCTCACCCTTTAGTGAAACCGTGCTCAATACATCCTCGCTGTCCGACTTTATCGGATTCCCTCGAAGAACGATTCGTGAAGGCTAGATCCTCAATG
>DAOVBT010000309.1 GCA_030670375.1 Candidatus Aminicenantota bacterium
CCTTAAAAGGGCAATATCATCCAGGCCCCATAGTGTTAAAAACCCCCCGGGATCTGGAATTTCTATCCGCTTCTCCTCCTTAAGATTCCTTCCAAACACTCTTATATGAAAAACATCACGGATCTTATCGATATAAACGAATTTCTTGTCATCAAAAGTCAAATCGAATATATGTTCAAGAGAGGCAGCCTGATCTACGGGTTCGTATAAGTGTATTTCTCTGGTTTTGTTATCCAAAAATGAATACACGCCTAATTTATTCTTCCCTATCAAAAAAGTGATTTTGTCTCCATTTTTGCTCCATTTGAAATCTCTTATCAAATCACCCTTATATATTTCTCTTCTTTCAAGAGTTTTGAGGTTCAGGAGAACCAAAGTTCCCTCTGGCCTTTCCCTGTTGAAAAAGCTGAGAGCGAAAAAATCCTGTGTTGGAGAAATTTTTATTGAGTAAGGCCTTTGTATGTAATCAGCTAGAACCTGATGTGTTCCTGATTCAAAGTTATATTTTAAAAGCCTTCTTTTTGGAAACGTTATTAGAATTAATCTGTTCTCCTCTTCTGTCCAATCCACTAAACGAATATTCTCGTTACCGGGAAAATTCAGGGGCCTACTCTTCAAACCGGTTCCGTCTGAATGAACCCACCATAAAGTTTCATCAGATTTTCCCAATGGTTTTGTAACAAAAAAGACCTTCTCTCCATCCGGCGAGAGCATGAGATCTTGAAGTGAATGATTATAAAAGGGAGAATCTTTTTTTTGAGTTGCAGCAATACGCAGGTTCTTCCTGGGGCCGTCTGTATTCGTGATCCATAATTCATAATAGGGAATTTTCTCTGTTCCTTCTCTTCTTTGGATATATTTCCTATATGCCATTTTTCCTCTTCCCAGAGAATATTCTGTGTATCTCGATTGGAATCCTGCGATTTTTTTGACCTTATCTCTTTCTGAATGATACCTGAAAATTCCTTTTCTGGTAGAAAAATAAGCATCCCTTTCAAAGATCTGAAGATTAGACACATAATTTCTTATCCTTGAGCCTCTTATGGTCCAGGTTGAGCTGATAAAGAGGGCTCCAACCAAAAAGAGAAGCACAGACTTTGTGAAAAACCAGATAATCTTTTTTGTCTGAGATAAATCAGATTTAATAAATGTCAGGACCGATGCTGATACAAAACTCAACGGCCATAGGTACGAAATTCCCTTAAGAGAACTCGCATACGGATAATATACCCGGAGTAAATCCAGATATTTGTCAAAAAACAAACCTAATCCAACGCCTATTAAGATCGTTGATAAAAAAATGATGAATTGTTTTTCATGGAGAAAAGACATGGAAAAGGCAACGGTGAAAGCTGAAATGGATATGGAAAGAACAAAAGAAAAGAGTGAGAAATCACCTTTAAGAGTTGGGAAGCTGTAGGTATCTATGAGCGTTTCTAATTCAGGAAGGAGTTGAATTGTCAGACGGAAGATCAAGAAAATAGACAGTAAGATGCTTAATTGGGCAAAATATTTTGTGAGCCAGATTATCCATTTCTTAACCGGACGGGAAAAAAGATAAATCCATGCATTATCCCTCAGTTCTGAATAAAAGCCGCTGGAACCGATAAGCAAAGCGGCAAAAGGGAAGAAAAACCATACAAACATTCCGAAAAAATACATGGTTAACTGCTGTTTGCCTGAAAACCTCAAAAAGATCAAAGCAGCCAGCAGGAAAATTGCCATTAAAACAATGAGTATTTTTTCCCTCCATTCTTTTAAAAATAACTTTCCAAGCATCGACATCTCCAATACTATTTACTTTGCTTTCATTCCAGGGATAGACAACACTATTCCAAGTGAAACTATCCTCATGGTCAATAATTATTTACTGTTTATTCGATTCGAAGCCTTTTATCTAGTCGATATGTTTTTCCCTTTTCTGTTGGAAAATCGAGAGTTTTACCACTATATCTGATAGAGCACAGTCGTCCTGCTTTGGAGAGGATCTCTGCCCTAGCCAGCCGGCCGTCCTTCCAGTAAATATCGATTTCAAAACCACCACGAGCACAGAGCCCTTTGATGTGGCCGTCGGGCCAGGCAGAAGAAAGCGCCGGCAGCAGTTCCAGGAAGTAAGCGCCCTTCTCATTCCGCTGATGCGACTGCAGCAGCATTTCGCATATACCACTCGTGGCACCAAAATTCCCGTCAATCTGGAAGGGTGGATGGGCATCAAACAGATTTGGATAGATCCCTCCACCCGTATATTCAGTTTTGGATGAACCGGTCAGCCGAAGCAAATTATTCAAAAGTGTGTAGGCATGGTCTCCCTCTTTTAATCGCGCCCAGAAATTGATTTTCCAGCCCATGGACCAGCCCGTTCCCCCATCACCGCGGAATTCCAGCGATTTTCGAGCCGCGTCAAAAAATTCCGGCATCTCTTCCCTTGTGATTTCATTCCCGGGGTACAGGCCCCATAGATGGGACACATGGCGGTGTTTGTTGTTGGGATCATCCTTGTCTTCCAGCCATTCCTGCAGCTGTCCGTACTGTCCGATCTGGTTGGGAGCGATCCGGGAACGGAGTTCCTTTAATTTATCTCTGAATTCCGGATCGACATCGAGAATTTCTGAAGCATCGATGCAGTTGGAAAAAAGGTTCCTTATGATCTGATGGTCCATGGTCGGTCCCATGACCAAGCCCCCGATCTCAGGGGAGTTCGAGGGTCCGGAGATCAACCACCCTTTGTCATTTCTTGGATCTTCGATCAGAAAATCCATGAAAAACAGGGCTGCTCTTTTCATAACAGGGTAGGCTCGTGTCCGTAAAAACTCCGTGTCCAGCGTATATTCGTAATGCCACCACAAATGTTGACACATCCAGGCGCCTCCTGTGACCCAAATGCCGTGATTGGAAGCATTGATAGGCGCCGCGCCCCGCCAGAGATCGGTGTTGTGATGAACGACCCATCCCCGGCAATTATAATGCAGTTTGGCAACTTTCTGGCCGGTCCAGGCACAGTCTTCGATTAAGTTAAACAGTGGTTCATGACATTCGGACAGATTGCACACTTCAGCCGGCCAGTAATTCATTTCAGCATTGATGTTCGTGGTGTATTTGCTTTCCCACGCAGGAGTCATTTGATGATTCCAGAGTCCCTGCAGGTTTGCCGGCTGGGAGCCGGGACGGCTGCAGGCGATCAGTAGGTACCGGCCGTACTGGAAAAACAGGGCCGCCAATTGAGGATCATTGCCTTTCTGGAAATTCAAGATTCGCTCATCGGTGGGTTTTTGAGCTTGCTCCGTTGTCCCAAGATCAAGGGAAACCCTATGGAAGAGATTTTGATGGTCTTGTATATGCCTATGCAAAAGCGCTTTAAAGGATCCCCTGACTGACGACAAAATCTGTTCACACCGATCAGCAGGATCCGCACTGATATCGTTGTAGCTTTTATAACTCGTGGCCCCTGTCAAGATCAAAGTGACCTCACTGGCTTTGGTGATCCGGAGCTTCCCGCCGTCCTGCCGAAGGTATCCATCATGTTCATAGACCTTTAACCGTGATTCAAACTTCAAGATGCTTGGATGATATACTCCTGTTCGTTGAGGGGTGTAGCCAGAAACTTGTCCTTTCAAAACAAGAGTGTCTTCCTGGGGTTTGACTTGAGATTCCTGATGAGGCGAGCTTAACGATACCGCAAAATTCAGTTGTTCCGGTTGATTTGCAGTCAAATGAATCACCAGAAT
>DAOVBT010000268.1 GCA_030670375.1 Candidatus Aminicenantota bacterium
GCCCTAGACATAGGTATTCAAATTGCTCAAGGGCTATCCAAAGCCCATGAACAAGGGATTGTCCACAGAGACATCAAACCGGCCAACATCATGATCACCGATGATGGTTTGGTCAAGATATTGGATTTTGGCCTGGCTAAACTCGTCGATCTATCCAGGGTAACCCAGACAGGGACCACATACGGAACCACCTCTTATATGTCACCTGAACAAACAAAAGGGGAAGGGGTGGATCCCCGGACAGACATTTGGTCCCTGGGAGTCGTTCTTTATGAGGCACTTTCTGGTAAGCGACCATTCAGAGGAGATTATGGCCAGGCCGTGGTCTATTCGATTTTAAATGAAGATCCAGATCCTGTAACTGACCTCAGATCAGACATTCCTGCGGCATTGGGAGAAATTGTTAACAGATGCCTGGACAAAGAACCGGCAGACCGCTTCCAGAGTATGGATGACCTGAACAATGATCTGCAATGGCTGAAGGAAGAATCCAGGCTGGAAACCCTGCCCTACACAAAGCCCATCTATCCCAAATTGAGAAAAAAACGATCCCGACCCATAATGGTTCCTTTGATCCTGATTCTTTTGGCTGCCCTGATTGTGGCGGGATATTTCCTGTTCCAGAAACCGGCAGAGGAAGAAGTGACAGTTGCAGGTCGAACGAAAGGATTTGGATGGGAAAACTCGATAGCTGTGCTTCCTTTTGCCGATCTCAGTCCTCTGAAAGATCAGGAGTATTTCTGTGACGGGATGACAGATGAGATCATTGCCAAATTGTCCCGTCTTAAGGAGCTCAAAGTTATTTCTCGCACTTCCGTGATGCAGTATAAAGATGCAGAGGTTGATATCAAAGAGATCGGACAAAGATTGAACGTGGCCAATATCCTGGAAGGCAGCATACGCAGGGAAGGTGATAGGATTCGTGTGGTCGCCCAATTGATCAACGCACAGGATGGCTTTCACCTCTGGTCAGACACGTATGAAAGGGAGTTGGAGAGTGTTTTTGAAGTTCAAGAGGATGTGGCTCGGACTATCGCTGATGTTATGAGAGTGAAACTCACAGAAGACAATCTGGCACAGCTTATATCTGATCGACCGAAAAATGTGGAAGCCTATGAGTATTATCTTAGAGGAATGCATGCCTTGACAAATAAGTATGAAGTGACCGCAAAGGAGGAAGATTTTCAAACAGCTTTGCATATGTTCGAGCAGGCGATCGCCTTAGATCCCAGTTATGCGTTTTCCTATATTGGTTTGGCATGGGCTTATATGGACCGGTTTAATGTGGAAAATGATGAAGAAGATATCGGCCGATCCGTACAAAACTGTGAAAAAGCCTACGAGCTGAACCCGAATTTGGCCGAAGCGAACTCTGCCAAAGCCACAGTCCATTTGGTCCGGTTAGAGCTGGATGAAGCCTACCACGGTTTCAAAAAGGCTCTGGAGTTGAATCCGAATAAAGCGATGATCATCCAGGAGACCGCCGGGTTTTACCGGAATATCGGCTTGTATGATCAAGCGGTCAAGTTTTACACTAGGGCTTTGGAACTCAATCCCCTCCACATCATGACCCATGTTGTTCTGGTCATGAGCCTGATGAATTCCGGGCAGTTCGATAAGGCTATGGTTCGGATCGAGAAGGCTTTGGAACTGGAGCCGACAAGCCTGTGGTGTCTGAAGCTCGAAGCAGAACTTTTTGTTTTGATGAGGGAATTTGAAAAGGCCGAGGAGGTTATCGGACAGGCCGAGAAGATAAGACCTGGCTCATCCTTCATGCTGGATCCCAAAGCCATATTGTACGCCTCTAAAGGAATGGAGGCTGAGGCGTTGGCGAATAGGAAATCAGCCCTTGTCTATTCCCTGTTGGGCAAAAAGAACAAGGCCATAGAGATGATTGCTGAGATGGTGGGTGAGGGCTACTGGAGTTTTGCCTATTCTTATCCGTTTTTGAACACGAGCCCCTACTTCGATAATTTACGGGATGATTCGCGATTTGTTGCGATCCTCAAAAAGCAGAAAATGAAGTATGAAGAGAACCTCAGAAAATTCGGTGATATCTGATCTTTTTGACTCTGCTGCCCATCTGTGCTAAAAGCTCGTAACGAGGGAAATTTTAGATGCCTTTGTGGTCATTTGTCTATCAGTTTGTCATCGGGGGCGCCATTTTTTTTCTGGGCATTTTTCTGTCCTGGCGAACCAAAGATTATTCCTTTAAAAAAAAAGACGACCGAAGAATCCTGTTTTTCATGATTGGGGGGTTTGCCTTTTATTTTGTTTTCCAGTTGTTATGGCACCTTGCCGGAGTCGGGAAGATTTAGATGGACACAACGACCGTCGTGGGAACCCAACTGGATTTTTTGGTGGTCATCTTTTATTTTGTGGCCATCTTCGGTTTCGGAGCTTTTTTTGCCAAATTCACCCGGTCGACGAAGGATTTCTTTTTCGGCGGGCAGCGCTTTTCCTGGTGGTTGATCACTTTCAGTTGTGTGGCCTCTGTTGTCGGCTCCTACAGTTTCATCAAATATTCGGCTGCCGGCTTCCGGTACGGGATGTCCTCGTCCATGTCCTACCTGAACGATTGGATCGTGATGAGTTTTTTACTGCTGGGCTGGCTTCCTATCATCTATTTCAGCCGGGCGGGATCTGTGCCCGACTATTTCCGGAAAAGATTCGACGAACGTACAGCCATAACAGCGACCATAATCGTCCTGATCTACATGGTTGGCTACATCGGTATCAACCTCTACACCATGGGAGTAGCTCTCAATGCTCTGCTGGGCACGGATATTTTTTGGTCTGCTGTCCTTGTGGCCACCATTTGTGCTGTTTATGTGACGGTGGGAGGGCAGACGTCTGTCATCATGACCGATCTTGCCCAAGGGATCATTCTGTTGATCGCAGGGTTTGTTTTGTTCTTTCTAGGACTCAAGGTCTTAGGAGGTTGGGAGGGATTCTGGTCGGGATTGCCGCTTCTTCATAAACTTCCGTTTGCCCAATTCAATCAACCCAAAGAGTTTCATTTTGTGGGAGTGTTCTGGCAGGACGGCGTGGCCAACACCTTTGCCCTTTACATGATGAATCAGGGATTCATCCTCCGCTTTTTGTCCTTAAAAAGTGTCAAAGAGATCAAGAAGACATTCCTGGCCCTGATATTGGTGTTGATGCCTCTGGCCACTTTTGCCGTTTCGAATGCCGGATGGCTGGGGAGAGCCATGCACACGCATGGGCTGCTCCCAGCCGGTGTCAACCCTGAACAAATTTTTGTCCAGGTGGCAGGGAAGGCCTGCGTTCCGGGTTTGTTCGGTTTTGTGATGGCAGCCCTTACTGCTGCTTTGATGTCGACGATCGATACTCTGATCAATGCCGTTTCTGCCATCGCTGTGAATGATGTCTACAAGCCCCATGTCAGAAAAGATGCTCCGGATAGGCATTATCTCAGAGTGGCCAGAATCGTCTCGCTTTTTTCGGCGCTTTTGGGTATTGCTTTGGTTCCTGTTTTTGCCTCGTTCAAATCCATTTATCTGGCGCATGGATCTTTTACTGCCAGCATCACGCCTCCGATGGTGATCACCATACTGCTCGGGGCGTATTGGAAGAGGTTCACATCGTCGGCAGCATTCTGGACCCTTTTTGGTGGGTCCATGATTGTGGCCTTTTCTATCGCGTGGCCCATTCTTATTTCCCCGTTTTCTCATGTCGTCGATCCGTCAGGAGGATTTAAATACACCAGAGCTCTGTATGGGCTTGTTGGGAGTTTGTTGATCGGCGTGGTTGTGAGTTATCTGACAAAGGCCAAATCCAAGGAAAAAATGCAAGGATTGGTGGCTGGCACTTTGGATGAGGCCAAAGCGAGCTTTAAGGGTGGCCCGATCAATGAGACCGAAGGCAAAAAGGCTGTCGTCAGGATTGTGGAGGATAAAAAGATCGAGGAGATACATGTGAGTCCAGAAGTGGCGCGACAATTGTCTGCCGATGTGGGAGACCTGGTCCATTTGAGTGATGCTAGAGTGTGGTTGGGGGGCCTGCGCTCCACACAGGCCAAAATATCGGCGCTGCATGATCGAGGACAGGGCATTGTTTTTGTGGATCCTGCATTGGTTAAGAAAGGCAATCTGATTGTGAAGCGGAAACACCGC
>DAOVBT010000170.1 GCA_030670375.1 Candidatus Aminicenantota bacterium
CAAAACTTCCAGGTCGGTGACAGGGTTCTTATCCCTCCGGTTTTTTCCTGTGGCTATTGCGACAACTGCCGTCTTGGAAGGGAAAATATTTGCCTTAACATGTTGATGTTGGGAAACCATATGGACGGGGCCTACGCAGAATACACCAAGGTTCCTGCCAAAGATTGTCAACACCTACCAGAAGACCTTCCCATCGAAGAATCGAGCATTATCGCGGATGCCATCTCCACTCCCTTTCACGCGGTGAAAAACAGGGCACGGGTCCAGCCGGGTGACTCGGTTGTGGTATTCGGCTGTGGAGGCGTAGGCATCAATGTTGTGCAGACAGCCGCCGCCGCAGGAGGTTCTGTCATTGCGGTGGATATCGTCGAGAGCAAATTGGAGGTGGCCAAGAAGCTTGGCGCACAGCACACGATTTATGCCAAAGATATGGAGGACAAAGCCCTTCTCAAGCAGATAAGAACTATAACAGGAGGAGGCGCTGATATTTCAATCGAAGTCATTGGCAATCCCAAAACGATCGTTCTGGCTACCAATGCTGTGAAACCCGGAGGATGCCACTGCCAGGTGGGTTACACACGCCACAATGTCCCGATCAATGCTGCCAGATTGATGTTCCGGGAGATCGAGATAAAAGGATCCCTGGGCTGCCGACCGGTGGACTATCCCAAAATCATCGAAATGGTCAGGAGCGGAAAAATCCAGCTCGAGCCTGTGGTCACCCACAAATTCAAACTGGAAGAAATAAACGACGCGTTCGAACTGATGAGAAAAGGGGAATCGCTCCGGTCCATCATCACGTTTTGAATTTATAAATAATCTAGGTTAGCTAGGATAAAAACACGGAATTATGAGGAAAATTTGGCCGCGAAAAATGACAAATATTGTCGCATCAATGCAATAAATTGTCATTACTCATGAAATAAATTTCTATCATAGATCTATTTTCTTTCTTTCCAATTATTTATGTATCACCATACTTGGCACAGTAATTGCAAGTTGTACAACGGAAGAATTTTATGAAGATCCAGAAGGATATTCGGTCATGCCAAAAATAAATAGAGGATTTACCCTAATAGAGGTTTTGATCGTTGTGGCCATTATCGGAATCCTCGCTGTTCTGCTGATTCCCAATGCGATTACCGCCATCCAGAAGTCCAAGCAAAAAAGCACGATGAAAGACATCGTATCCATAGCCACTGCGGCGGCAGATTTTGCGACTGATAATGGAGAATGGACATTTAGCCAAACCGGAGACATTAATCCAAGCAGCGAATTTGTTCAAGCCATCACGCCGTTCTACATCAAGATTTGTCCTGCAGTGGATCATTGGGGAGAGCCTTACAAGGTACACCTCGGGAACCAAGCAACTGTACGCAATATTCAAGCTGAAGATTTGGGACCTGATGATTTTGTGATCGAATCTTATGGCCGAGATGGGGATTCCGATGGATGGATCTACGACCCCACCACTGTGGATGGTTTTTATACGGTAGATGGTTTGCCGGCGTTTAAATATGATATGATCAACTGGAACGGCAGTTGGATCCGAGCACCGAGAGTTGCACTGCCCTCCGGCAACTAAACTCTTGTTCCTCTCTCTCCTCAACTCTAACCTCACCTCTAAGCATTTCCAAATTCGTGAAGGTTTTGTGGCACTCTGACAAGCTAAAGAGGAAGTCATCCGGAAACCATCAAAACTTTTTGTGGTCGTTTACGTAATTATGTTAGACTTTGTTTAACCTGCTAATTATCTTTCAGGAGGAAAAACATGAAAAGATCGTTGATTAAAAACCTGGTATTCATTCCTGCTTTATTTGCTTTGCTCCTCGTTCATTCATCCTTGATGGCTCAAGACACAAAACCATTCTTGGGAACATGGAATGGCGCGCTCAGCGTGATGGGACAGGAACTGGAGATAACGATTGAATTATCACTGGATGAGGAAAACAACATCCAGGGAAATATCGATGTACCTATTCAAGGCGCCATCGATCTACCTCTCGGAGAGTTCAATCTTGAGGGGAAGAAAATATCCTTTAAAATCGTCCATCCTCAAGCTCAGGGAGATCCGACCTTCAACGGTGAACTGGATGAGACGGGCAAAAAAATTGCTGGAGAATTTTCTCAGGGTGGCGGAGTCGGTACTTTTTCGGTAGAAAAAGAATAAAATCCCGATTGTCCCGTATTACGACTATTTCCCTTTAAACGTGCCTTTACGTTTTTCCAAGAAGGCCTGTACGCCTTCCTTTTTATCCTCTGTTGTGCAGGCCAAAGCATGGAGGTAAGACTCAAGGGCATAACCTGAGACTGAATCACCTTCCTGGCTTCGATTGACCGCCTCTTTGGCATACCGAACAGCCAGAGGGGGCCTTTTGGCAATCTTCTGCGCCAATTCCATGGCCTTTTCCATCAATTCATCGTGAGAAACGACCTGATTGACCAATCCAATCCGGTAAGCTTCCTGGGCGTCGATGAAATCGCCGGTAAGGATCATCTCCATCGCTCTTCCGAGCCCGATAAGCCGGGGAAGCCGTTGTGTTCCCCCGTCACCCGGAATAATACCCAGTTTGACCTCCGGAGCACCGAACTGCGCCTTTTCCGAACAGATGCGGATAGAACAGGCCAGGGCAAGTTCCAATCCCCCTCCCAAAGCATAACCGTTCACAGCCGCTATCACAGGAATGGGTAGGTTTTCTATACGGGAAAAGATCTCCTGTCTTGTTCGAGAGACCCTCCTCCCTACCAAAGCATCACGGTCCACCAGCTCTTGGATGTCCGCTCCTGCTACAAAAGCCTTCTCCCCTGCTCCTGTCATCACGAGTACATGAAGCTTTTCATCATTCTCCACCTCATTCAGGAGCCGTTCCAGTTCCTCTGTCAATTCGTTAGATAGCGCATTCAGTTTTTCCGGACGATTGATGGTCAACACACCGATATTATCTTTTTTTTCATAGATAATTGTTTTGTACATCGCCTTTCTCCTTGTTAATTTGGGGAGATTGCTTCACTTTGTTCGCAATGACGATTAGGTGAAGGCGCGGATGCCCAGTTCAAATGCCCCGATAATCAACTGTTGAATCTGGGAGGTCCCCTCATACAAAGTGTTGATCCTGGCATCCCGGTAAAAACGCTCCACATCGTATTCCCCAGAAAATCCGTATCCTCCATGAACTTGAATGGCTTTATAAGCCACGCGGTTGGCCATCTCACTGCAATAATACTTGGCGATGGAAGTTTCCCTCGTATTGCGCAATCCCTTATTTTTCATATGCCCGGCCCGATAAACAAGGAGACGGCCTGCCTCGCACTCCACAACCATGTCCGCAATCAATTGCTGGACCAACTGGAAGCTGGCAATCGGTTTGCCGAACTGGATACGCTCTTTGGCGTACGTCTTGCAGATATCGATACACCCTTGCGCAAGTCCCACACATCCGGCAGCCACGGTGTAGCGGCCGAAATCCAGTGTTCCCAATGCGGTCTTAAAGCCCTTATTGACCTCGCCCAGAACGTTTTCTTTGGGAACCCGGCAATCCTCCAAAAAGATTTCGCCCGTGTTCGACGCCCGTAGCCCCAGTTTATCATGGAGATCACGGGTCGAATATCCCTCAAAGTCTTTCTCCACGATGAACGCCGTAATGCCCCTGGCACCAGCTTCGGGGTCAGTTTTCGCATACACGATGGCTAAATCCGCAAGACCGGCATTGGTGATCCATGTCTTCTGGCCATTGAGCACATAATGGTCCTTCTCTTCCTTAGCTGTTGAAATCATGCTGGCCGGATCGCTCCCGGAATTGGGCTCTGTGAGTCCATAACACCCGATCCACTCTCCGCTTGTCAATTTCGGCAAATATTTTTTCTTTTGTTCTTCATTCCCGTATTTGTTAAGCGGAAGTTCGACCAATGACACCTGAACAGAGTATGTCCCTCGAAGGGATGAATCAACTCTCCCTATCTCCTCTGCCACGATGGCGTGACTGATAAAATCAAATCCAGCTCCTCCGTATTCCTCGGGGATCGGAGTGCCCATAAACCCGAGCTCCGCGAGTTTATGAAAGATATCCCGCGGAAATTGCGCCTTTTTGTCGTTTTCGCTGGCAACCGGAGCGATCTCTTCATTGGCAAATTTCCGGATAGTGTCCTGAATCATTTTTTGTTCTTCTGTCAAATCAAAATCCATGGCATGCTCCTTTCCATTTTTCCTCTTGAGTCTACCCTTCTCTCCGCACTTCTTCAGAAAAGCTAGTATTTATAAAATCCTTCACCGGACTTCTTACCGAGCTTCCCCTCAGTAACCATTTGCCTGATAATATCAGGGGGTTTGTAACGTTCGTCGTTCAACTTTTTGTACAGAGTTTCCATCTTGGCCAGATGGATGTCCAATCCGATCATATCGATCAGGGCTAAGGGGCCCATCGGAAGTCCTGCCCCCAGTTTCATGGCTTCATCGATATCCTGCGGTGAAGCTATCCCATCGGCATACACGACAGCCGCCTCGTTGAGCAATCCGGACAAAACACGGCTCACGATTCCGGCTGGCGCCTCCTTAAAGGTAACGACCGGAACCTTCCCTAATTTTTCCGTAAACTCCTTGGCGGCCGTCACCGTTTCATCCGCAGTTTGGTCCCCTCTGATGATTTCGACCAATTTCATGATGACCGCAGGATTGAAGAAATGCATCCCGATAATTTTTTCCGGACGGGATGTTGCCGCTGCGATTTCACTCACCGACAGGGCTGTGGTGTTCGTCGCCATGATAGTATCCGCTGCACAGAGGGAATCCAATTTCTGGAAGATTTCCTTTTTCAGGTCAATGTTCTCGAGGACAGCTTCGATAACAAAATCACTATCTCCTGCTAGTTCCAGATCGGTGGTCCAGCTAATCCGAGAAAGGACCGAATCCATATCCTCCTGGGAAATTTTTCCCTTTTCTACTCGTCTTTGGAGTCCTTTGGAAACCTTAGCTCTCGCTCCCCCGATAATCTCATCAGAAATATCGGACACAATGACATCATATCCCTTTTGGGCACAAAGTTGGCCGATACCGGCTCCCATGATCCCGGCGCCGATGACAAAGGGTTTTTTAACATCCATGATTCCTCCTATAAGTTGGTTTCAAACCTGTGGAAAAAAATCGATTCAGGCCAGTCTCTCGACAATAATGGCCACTCCCTGGCCCCCACCGATACATAAGCTGACCAATCCCAAAGTCTTTTCTCTGTTTTTGAGGGCGTAGAGCAAAGTTGTCAAAATCTTCACACCCGTCGCCCCAATTGGATGGCCGAGCGCGATGGCTCCCCCATGCACATTCACTCGAGAGCGATCCCACTTGAGTTCTCTTTCGACGGCTAAAATCTGGGCGGCAAAGGCTTCATTAAGCTCGATGATATCGATATCATCCAGACTAAGGTTGGCGCGCTCTAAGGCC
>DAOVBT010000134.1 GCA_030670375.1 Candidatus Aminicenantota bacterium
TCTGATGGGTCATTGTCATTGTTTACAAAGTCGTAACCGTTGGATGATATCTTCTCTACATCATCTGTATTTGCTAGATCTGGGTGATCGAAATCGATTCCCGTATCGATTACTGCGATAATGACCTGAACATCCCCTTTGGTTTCTTCCCAGGCTTCAAGAGCTTTAATGTCGGCTCTGTTTTTTCCCCGCGGGCCTGGGAATCCAATTTCTTGACCCTCGTTAAAAAGAGCATACTGCAAATCGAAATAAATATCGTCGGGTTTAGGAACGGCAGTTATGTAGGTTTTATAATCTGGGGTAGCATATTCAACATCTGGGTTCAACCTCAAGGCATATACCGTTTCTTCAACGGTTGAATGCTTTGGGACCTCGAGCACGTAGATATCGAGTTTAGGGATTCGTTTGATTTTTTTCGTCTGGTAGGCGTTTATCGTTGCTTCGATAGTTTGAGTTGACAGCGTCGGTTTGAATTTAACAAGAACTCGATCAGGAGCATAATGACTTTCCCCTGTTTTAAATGGCTGTCCGTTGTTTATGCGATGGATTTTATAGCGGTGCATCCGTTGATGATTGGATTTTTGTTTCCGAAATCGGGGAAAATCGAAGCTGGAAGAAAAGAAAAAGATGAAGATGATCGAAACAAGCAATGCTGTTTTGGATTTTTTCATCATGTCCTCCGGTTAGAACGAAAAGGCAGCGATTGCCACAAATCCCAAATCCATCCCGTCCCCGTATGGCAATATATGCACTTCTCCTTTGAGGAAGAAATTATCACTCATATTGAGGATGCTTCCGAGTGTGATGTCAACCAGGCTTTTGGACTTGAGTTTTTGTTCCTCTGTCCCTTTTAAAGTTTGAATGGTCTGTTCCATTTCAAATTGTCCCCATAAGTTATTGTAGCAAACGGCCAAATAGGGAGAGAAGGATTCTAGACCCATGAATTTGATATAGGGACCGGCAGAAGCCCTCATCCATCTCGGCTTTCCTGTCACTGTTCCGGTGACACTGAGTCCAGGGATATCCCAAGTTTCTTCTTTGCCGATGTGATAAAGGAATTGACCAGAGATGCCAAACTCGAAGTCGTTGGCATGAAAAAGAGATTTTCTTATTTCTGCACCGAAGATATACCCTCCTATGTCATCAGCAGGCAACTCGACTGAAAAGGGCAACCCCCTGAAAATCAAAGCATCATAATTGGATAAGGCATATCCGGCCAATCCGGAGATTGAAAATCCTTCGTTTATTTCAATCTCCAAATTTAAGGCGAAAATTTTGGATTTCAAATCAAAAGTTTGATTCTTATTATCCCAGGTCACTTTTCGACTGAAATATTCGAATTGAACCCCCGGTTTTATCCTCAGCCCGCTGGAGAAGGATACATCCTGGAGCTGAGGAAAGGAAACTTGGGGAAGACAAAAGAAAAACAGGGCAGCAAGGAAAAACGTGAAATGTTTTTTCATTTGAATTTTCACTCCTTAGTCGATTGGGTTCTTTTTTTCGATTTCCTCCATTCTTTCCAGTGCTTTTTTTGCGAATTTGCTTTGAGGATAATCGGATATCAATTTTGTGTAATACGGAATGCTTTCTTCGGTTTGACTCATCTTATAATAGGAATCTCCGAGAATAAAAAAGACTTCGTCCAATCCTGAAAATGTCGGATAATTGGAAAGAATATCCTTTAGTCGGCTAAGGGCGGCAGGATAGGCTCTTCTTTTGTAGTAGAGTTTCCCGATGCTCAAAGTGTGTGCGGCCAAGTATTCTTCGCATACCTTTACTTTTTCTCGTGCCTCCTTTGTCTCGTCACTCAAGGGGTAGTCTGTTATGAGACGTTTGAACTCCAGGAGGGCTTGTTCGGTTTTTGTTTGATCGCGTCCGGGTTTGAGGGTTTTTTTAAAAAAAGATAAGGCAATTTGAAGCTGTGCATACGGGGCTGAAGGACTCAGCGGAAAATTGGTGATGAAATCTCTGTATTCGGATGCTGCAAGGATCATGCTGCCTTGGTCACCCTGATGAAAGTAGGAATCTGCGATGGCTAGTTTAGCCCGTTGGGCGTAAAAACTCTTTGGGAAAGAATCGATAACCTGCCTGAGGTATAGACGTGCTTTTTCAGGATCTTTTTTTATGAATTGTTCCCCTGTTCTGAACAAGGCTTCATCGGAGGAGGCGATTTCTGGATCTATTTGAAGGCTTTTCTTTTTACATGCTGGTCCGATAAATATCAGAAGAAGGCTGAGGATTCCTATAAATATTCGCATTTTCATTTTGTTTCCTTTGAAGTCAGATTTTTTCCGAATTTATTGTCTGGATCCAATCCCACTCAGATCTTAATCCTTCTTCGAGAGTAATTTTGGGGGAATATTTCAAATCATTTTTTGCTTTTTGAATGTCTGCAAAAGTGTGTCGCACATCCCCTTTTTGTCCCGAAACATACCGTATTTTTATCTTTCTTTGACAAATTTCCTCTAGAACAGGGATGATATCAGCCAGCTTTTTCCGGGTGCCTCCTCCGAGATTGTAATTTTCTCCTGCTCTTCCATATTCTATAGACGACAGATTGGCCCAGATTATATCATCGATAAAGGTAAAATCCCGCGTTTGCTGTCCATCACCAAAAACAATGATTTCTTCACCTTCAAGAATAGATTTGAAAAATTTATGAAAAGCCATGTCTGGACGCTGACCTGGACCGTAGACTGTAAAAAACCTCAGGGAAACACATGGAATGCCATAGTTTTTGTAATACAGAAAACAAAGGTTTTCGGCTGCCAATTTGGTCACACCATAGGGAGAATAGGGATGCAGGGTGCTTGTTTCTGTCATCGGAAGCTGAGGACTCAATCCATAAACAGACGAGGATGATGCATAAATGAATTTTTTAAGTTTTGACTTTTTGGCAGCTTCCAAAAGCCTTTGGGTAGCATCGATGTTGTTTTTGGTATAGATGGAAAAGTCTGATCCCCAGCTCGTTCTCACTCCTGGCTGGGCAGCAAAATGGAAAACAACATCGATGTTATCCATGATTTTGTCGAGGTCTATCTCGAGAATATCAGCAGGAATGAGTTCGAAATGCGGATGACTGATAAGGGATTGGATATTATTTTCTTTGATCGATCGAGAGTAAAAATCTGTAAAGGCATCTAGGGCGACAATGTGTGCGCCATCACGGATCAGTTTTTTACAGAGATGAGACCCGATAAATCCTGCTGCGCCAGTGACGAGGTAGTTCATATCATTTGCTAACTTCTAGAGTGATTCTATTTCTCTTCTGAATTTTTGATCCTGGAGCAGGAGATTGGTTGATGATGATTCCTGAGCCCAGGCCACGATAATATCGGTATCGTATGTTGCTCACGTTGAAATCCATCCCTTCTAACTGGGTGATTGAGCTTGTTGCTTTTTTACCGATCAGATCTGGCATGAGGTATCTGATCTCGTGCTGACCCTGGCTGACCAAAAGGCTGACAGGTGTATCTCGCCCTACTTCTTCTTCAGTGAGAGGATATTGCCCGATGATTTTGCCCGCAGCATATTTTGGTGTATGAACATGGGAAATTTTCCCTTCTCTCAATCCAGCCTCTTCCAGAATAGGACGGATAGTCTGAAGGTTTTTCCCCAAAAGTTCTGGGACGACAACTTTTTCTTTTCCTGCACTCAACACGACTCTTGCTTCGGTGTTGATCTTAACCTTAGAATTTGCCGGTGGATCTTGGAAAATAATTTTCCCACGTTCATACCGCTGATGAAGTCGCACGCCGCTTTGAACAAGATGAATTTTTTTCTTTTCGAGATCGGTCTTTGCCTCTTCCAAAGTTTTGCCGATAAGGCTTGGCAATGTGATCATTTCTCCTTTGAGAGTGAACTGGAATGAAAGGATGGCACTGATGAAAAATAAATTCAGAAAAAGCAATATCAGCAGAGCATAATTAAAGATTTTTTTTGCAGACATCGGCTATTTTTTTCTTTCACAGAGCAAAATCTATTAATACCATAGAATAATAACCAAGTAAACCTCAAAAAAGTTACTGGAAGCATCCCCATTTCCGTGATATCAAAAGGCTTTATATTGGCTTTCAGGAATGGTTTTGCTTCCGTGAAGATTTTTAGGCAAAAGATTTGCTGAAGGGCAATATTTTTTTTATAATAGAGCTCTCACTAGAGGAGGAACGAGCGGATGTCAGATTATATGGCTGAGTTTTCGGATTTTAGGAGCGATACGGTCACCCGTCCCACAGAAAATATGCAAAAAGCCATGGCCGAGGCAATTGTGGGAGATGATGTTCTGGGGGATGATCCCACCGTTCAGAGGCTTGAAACCATGGCTTCTGAAATCACGGGGAAAGAAGCGGGTCTTTTTGTTCCCTCGGGAACGATGGGAAATTCTGTTGCCATAAAAGTATGGACAAATGAGCTGGAGGAGGTCATCGTGGAGTCTCGGGCTCATCTGTATAACATGGAGTCGACACACATGACATTTATTTCCCGAGTCACGCCTCGTCCGCTTTCCTCTAATCGGGGGGCAATGGATCCGGAAGAAGTGGAACGCAATATCCGTGTGCCTTCTGTGCATATCCCGAAGACATCTCTTATTTGTGTGGAAAACAGTCACAATAACTGGAGTGGGGCTGTTGTTCCATTGGAAAATCTCAAAGTCATGAGACAGATCGCCGACAGACACAACTTGAAGGTTCATTTTGATGGGGCTCGTATTTTCAACGCAAGCCACGCGTCGGGGATACCCGTGAAGGAATACGCAAAAATCGGAGACTCTTTGATGTTTTGTCTGTCAAAAGGCCTCTCTGCCCCTGTGGGATCCATGTTGGTCGGCCCGAAGGATTTCATCGAATATGCTCGTCGTGTAAGGAAGGCATTGGGTGGAGGGATGAGGCAGGTGGGTGTACTTGCAGCTCCTGGTATTGTGGCTCTCACGGAGATGCTCGACAGATTGAAAGAAGATAATGGCCGAGCCAAAAGATTGGCATCTGCCATTGCCAGCATGCCAGGCATCCGGTTGGACCCTGCGAAGATCGATACAAATATCATTATTTTCGGGTTCGATCATCCCAAATTCTCTATCCCGGAATTTCTTGCCAAACTGAAAGAGCATGCTATTTTGGCTTTAGCGACTACAGGGGGGATTCGGTTTGTCACGCATAAGGATGTGGGCGATGACGATGTTGACAGAGCCATCAATGCATTCCAAAAGCTCCTTTCTTAAGTTTTTTTGTCAATGACGAGGGCTTGCTCGACGATTTCGGCTATGTCCCATATCTTCAGGCTTTCTTCCATATCTTTGCTTTTGATGGCATCGTCGAACATGGTGACGCAGAACGGACAGGCTGTGGAAATCCATTCGGGATCTGTGGCAAGGGCATCTTCCAGCCTTTGGATGTTGATTCTTTTGCCGATTTTCTCGTCCATCCACATCCATCCTCCTCCCGCTCCGCAACAAAAGGATTCCTTTCCGGAGCGTTTCATTTCTCGGATATCCAAGGAAGGGATGGCATGGAGCACTTCACGAGGGGCTTTGTAAATCCCGTTATATCTTCCCAGATAACAGGGGTCATGATAGGTCAACTTTTTGGGGATGGCGCGATCCAGTTTCAAATGGCCCGATCCTATGAGTTCGGAAAGGAATTCTGCATGATGTTTTACATCACAAGAAAATCCCATTTGGGGATATTCATTTTTGATTGTATTTAGACCATGAGGACAGAGAGTAACGATTTTTTTGAATTGATATTCAGCCAGAAGTGAAATATTCTCTTCTGCTGCTACCTGGAAAAGGTATTCGTTTCCCATCCTCCGGGAAGTTTCCCCGCAGCATATCTCAGCATCACCAATAACGCCGTAATCGATTTTTAATTTATTGAGAATTTCAACAAAAGATCGGGTAACTTTTTTATTGCGATCATCATAAGCGCCAGCGCATCCCACGTAAAAAAGCACGTCAACAGGGTCACCGGGTGACAAAACGCGGACATCGATGCCTTCTGCCCAGGAAAATCGGGCAGGTAGATCCGCTCAACTGGCTCGCCCTCATCCTTCTCGAACGGTTCTCTCCGCAGGCGCACCATGTTCCTGTTGCCCAGCCGAAGGTTCTCCATTAGCCC